>JAAZDI010000071.1 GCA_012512295.1 Syntrophomonadaceae bacterium | reverse complement strand
GTTCTCTTTGATGAATTGCTTGATCTCAGCTCGGGAGACCAGTTTCTTCTTCTCCATATGTATTCCTGCCTTTCCGTTTCATTTTATATTCGGAAAGAGCAGAAGCACAATTTATTTTACACACTCAAGTTATGTGTCCTTGGGGGTGGTCCGTTGGACCAGGTATCTACGTCGTTAAATGTCCGTACTTTTTTCTCGGTTTCCTGGCCAATGGGCAGCGTAACTTACCGATTAGTTCATTAAAAATATTAATAAATTCTTGTTCAACACTTTTGAAATCCCTTTGAGAAAAATCATGCTCCATTGTTTTGTTTGGGGCTATATCACATATCTCGACTAGCATTAGTGCTTTAAACTCAAAGTAAAGCAATACATCATCAATCTCATTTATCTGTTTTCGCTCTTCATCAGACAAATCGCCAATCCCAAACCTTTGATAGATAGTTTTTTGTAACCTTTCTTCAATAATAAAATACTCTGGCAAAAACTTTTTAACCGGTCTAGTGATATCGGATATATAGCTTTCACTTGCATCGTGCAAAAGGCAACCCAGTTGAACTCTTGTAGAATACCCACGGCTTTTTGCTTCCTTGTAGCAATTAATAGAATGCTGGGCAACTGAGTAAAAATGTTCAAAGTGGCCATTTGCTCTGGTCATAAGTGACAAGGCATGAGCTATGTCAGCTATATTAATATCGGTTATCACCGGTTTTGTAGGATAAAATCTAATTTTAGAATATGTGAGTATGCAATCCAACTTTAACCTCCTGTGTTTATTACTAGACTTCTTCTAAAATTTGCTAGATAATAAAAGAAATAATAAAAAATTAGAAAGGTCGTGTTATTGTGGCTAGAAAAAAAGATTCTATCTCCCAGGCCAGAAGCGTGCTCTATGGACTTGCTAAGCTTCTGGGAGACGTTTCTGCGATCAAGAAGGGGACAGTTGGCAAACGCATAGCCAGGCGAGCTGCAGGGAAGGCAACTGGCAAAATGTTAGGTAAATTTTTCAAGTGAACTTGACTGTTTGACTGAAAGGGGCGGAAATCATTTGACGAGGTATGGAGTACCGCGTATGTTAGACCTTATTCTTCTCCTTCATTGATTCTGACACCGTCTTCCTGTGTGGGTATTATTGTGGCACATCATAGCCAAGAATGACCGGCGAACAACCCCTAGCCCTCTACGATCTTTACCCAGACCTGGCGTTGCCGGGGACCATCGAACTCGGCCAGATAAACTCCCTGCCAAGTCCCCAAGGCTAATCGCCCCTTTTCGATAATCAAAGTCTGAGAGCAGCCCATTAGTGAAGACTTGAGGTGGGCTGCAGAATTACCTTCGGAGTGAGTGTAGGGACCATTCCAAGGTATAAGGGTCTCTAGCACTGTTTCAATATCCCTGCAAACTGTAGGATCCGCGTTTTCATTGATCGTAACACCGGCAGTCGTGTGAGGTACGTAAACACAACAAAGGCCCTCCTCTACTCCGCTTTGGGCAACAACTGCCTCTATCTCGGAAGTAAGGTCGATCATTTCAGTTCGCCGGCTGGTTTTAACTGTAAGTTTATGTAAGTTCATGCTTGCACCTTCAATCTAACTGAGTTTTTGACAATTCGTTATTTATCTTTTTTCTGCCTATCCATTCCGGAACCGATTATCAAACCTACAATGGTACCGACTCCGATAAAGGCGATAAAGACAGCGTTTCCGGTTTGGACATAGATAGGCATCAATATAGCACCAGCCACAGCTGTCCCAATGACAATTCCCACGCCAGCATAGTAGTTTTATTATTCATTGTTTTTACCCTTCATTATTTTTTATTCTTCTTCTTCTTTTTTACCCCTCTTTATTG
>JAAZDI010000070.1 GCA_012512295.1 Syntrophomonadaceae bacterium | reverse complement strand
GTGCTCATTGAGCCCAGCCCAGTAAACCATCTCTCGAGCTAGAACGGCACTAATCCCCGATAGCTTTTGGAAAAGGACTTGAAATACCGGTTGACTCCAGTCCCCGGTCAAAATCAGGTGGCGTAGTTCCTCCGGTTTAATCTCCTGAGGATCTTTTTTATCCTGAGGAGGGGGGGCCAAGTAGGATTTCCCCGGCAATACCTCGCGGTGCCGGCTCAAGGCATGGGAGTATCTTTTGATTCCATCTAAGATCAGTCCAGAATTTTCATCATAGAGAATAATATTACTGTGCTTGCCCATTATTTCACAGACTAGCACCTTTTTGGTCAGGTCCCCTATTTCATCGACGGATTCAACGGTCAACCGAAGAATGCGCTCCAGATTTGGCTGTTCAATTTGCACTATCCGGCCCCCTTCCAAATGTTTGCGGAGGACCATGCAAAAAAGCGGGGGTTGAGTTGGATTGGGTTTATTTTCATTCGTCAGGTGAATGCGGGCTCTTTCAGCCTGCGCCGAAAGCAACAGCCGATAGCTCTGGCCGGGTTGACGCAGAATCAAATGGATTTCTTCACGTTCCGGTTGGAACACCCGGTCAACCCGAGCATTCAAAAGGCTTTTGCTTAACTCATGGGTTACTGCTGCCAAGACTAGCCCGTCAAAAGCCACCTTAAACTCCCCCTCACCCATAAAATCACTTAGGCAACATCCTTCATTCTAGCATTCCTCAGAAAAACCTGTCAATTCAGCGGTTAATTGCATAATTAAATAATATGGATTTGTAAGATGGAAACAAGGGTTAAACACAAGCGCTAAAAGGAGGAGTTTTTAGTGGGGAAAACTAAACAACCGTATGACCGGGAAAAGGCAGTGGCCTATGCAGATCGGTGGTGGAATGACTATAATCCCGCTTACCGGCGGTTTGACAATAATGATTGCACTAATTACGTTTCCCAAGTTCTCCGAGCGGGAGGGGCTCCGATGAGCCGGATAGGACAGGTTGATCAAGGCTGGTGGTATCTTGGTCATGGTGGAGCGAATGATCGTTGGAGTTACAGCTGGTCCGTGGCTCACAGTTTACGCTGGTATTTGTCCAGAAGCAAGTCCGGTTTTATTGTGGTAGAGGTTGCTGACGCCCGGGAGCTGGAACTTGGAGATGTGATATGCTATGACTTTGATGGTGATGGCCGCTGGCAGCATAATACCGTAGTCACCGCCTTTGATGCGCAGGGTCAGCCCCTGGTGAATGCGCACACGGAAAACAGCTACCACCGGCCATGGCGGTATGAGGATTCTCCTGCCTGGACCCCGCGGATAAAGTACTCTTTTTTTCACATTGTCACTTAAGATTTTCAACGCAACTGACATAACTCTCCTGAAAATAGAATAGGTTGTACTTGGAAGAACCTATTTGAATTAGGAGGGGGATGCCATGGATGCAAAACAATGGTATCAGATGAGCGTTGAAAATGCAGTTCAAAGGCTACAGGTTGAGCCCGACTATGGCCTGTCGTCTGAGGAGGCTAACCGGCGGCTGGCCAGCCATGGTCCCAATAAAATGATTGAGGAAAAAAGGAAACCGGCCTGGCAAATGCTTTTAGCGCAGTTTAAAGATTTTATGGTGCTGACTTTACTGGTGGCAGCGATCATTTCCGGCTTCTTAGGCGGCGTGACGGATACCATCACGATCATGGCGATTGTTACTTTGAATGCGATTCTCGGCTTCATTCAGGAATACCGGGCTGAAAAATCAATTGCGGCTTTAAAAAAACTGTCTGCTCTTGAAGCTCGAGTGATCAGAGATGGTCGGGAAGTTAAGATTCCCGCTGAGGCCTTAGTGCCTGGTGATTTAGTTAATTTAGAAGCCGGTACTCGAGTGCCAGCTGATTTACGGCTCCTCAAAGCGGTTAATTTGGAAGTGGAAGAAGCGGCACTGACCGGTGAATCGGTACCAGTTCGGAAAAACATTGAGCCTCTAACTACCGATCAGGTACCATTAGGTGACCGGCGCAATATGGCCTATGTGGGGACCACGGTTACTCGTGGCCGCGGTCAGGGGGTTGTGGTTGCGACCGGGATGCAGACTGAATTAGGAAAAGTTGCCGGGATGATTCAACAGGCAGAAGAGGAAGATACCCCCCTGCAGCGAAGACTAGCCCAAATGGGTAAGATATTAGTTATTGGTTGTCTGTTCATCTGTGCTTTAGTTGTGGGAGTAGGCATGTGGCGGGGCGAAAACCTGTACCATATGTTCATGGTTGGGGTTAGTTTAGCGGTAGCCGCTATTCCTGAAGGGCTACCAGCCATTGTCACAGTCGTTTTAGCCGTCGGCGTCCAACGGATGATCCGGCGTCGAGCCATTGTCCGTAAACTACCCGCAGTCGAAACGCTGGGTTGTGCGACGGTTATCTGTTCAGATAAGACCGGTACCTTAACGAAAAACGAGATGACGGTCCGAAAGCTTTATATGGATGGCCGCGTTGTCGAAGTAACCGGGGATGGCTATGCGCCGTATGGTAAATTTCAGCTGGGCAATCAATCTTTAGACGTAAAAAGCAACCCAACTCTCCAGCAGTTGCTAAAAATAGGCACGTTGTGTAACAATGCTCGTCTAGAGCCGGGATCGAGCAGTCATAATGGCCAATTAATAACGTTTCGCAAACTGTGGCAGAAGGCACCAGCCGAAGACGCTTGGTCGATCATTGGCGATCCGACTGAGGGAGCACTGGTCACTCTAGCAGCCAAGGGTGGTTTGTGGCAGCGGGAATTGGCCAAGCATGAGCAACGGGTCGCCGAAAATCCATTTGAATCAGAACGGAAGCGGATGAGTGTAGTTTATCGAAAGGGTAAGGGTCAACTTTTTTGTTACGTGAAAGGAGCCCCGGACGTAATTCTGGAAAAGTGTAACCGGATTTACCTTCGTGGCCAACTCCGCCCACTGGAAATCGGCGAAAGAAAGCGCATTGATCAGCTGAATAGTCAACTCGCTGCCGAAGCGCTACGGGTCCTGGCTCTAGCCTACCGGCCGTTGGCCGAAGGCGAGAGTTTTGGCCCAGAAAAGGTGGAACAGGATCTGATTTTTGTTGGTCTAGCCGGCATGATTGATCCTCCCCGCCCGGCAGCCATCAAAGCTGTTCAAGAGGCCCGGCAAGCTGGTATCCGTTCGGTAATGATTACTGGCGATCACCCGGCAACCGCTTTGGCGATTGCTAAAGAAATGAGCATAGCCAAAGCAGACAGTCAAGTTTTGACCGGCCTCGCTTTGGATCGGCTAACCGATGATGATTTGGCTAAGCGGATTGATGAGGTAACTGTTTTTGCCCGAGTTTCTCCAGCCCACAAGGTCCGCATCGTTCGAGCCTTAAAACAGAAAGGCCACATTGTCGCGATGACTGGGGATGGGGTTAATGATGCCCCAGCGGTCAAGGAAGCAGACATTGGCATAGCGATGGGTAAAACCGGAACGGATGTAACCAAGGAAGCCTCAGCTATGGTTCTGGCGGATGATAATTTTGCGACAATTGTCTCGGCGATAGAAGAAGGCCGCAGCATTTATGATAATATTCGTAAATTTATTCGTTATCTATTAGGTTGTAACATTGGCGAGGTTCTGACTATGTTTTTAGCTCCGCTGATGGGATTCCCCCTGCCCTTACTGCCGATTCAGATTCTTTGGGTCAACTTAGTGACCGATGGTCTGCCAGCTTTGGCCTTAGGGGTTGACAAAGGCGATCCGGATATTATGGAACGTCCGCCCCGTCATCCGCGGGAAAGTGTTTTTGCCCGGGGATTGGGCAAGAAAATAATCTGCCGGGGGATAGAAATTGCTTTGGGGACCCTGTTGGTTTTCCTGTTTTCTTTGTACTACTGGGGTGATGGGAGTGCTGAGGCTTTAAAGCTGGCCCAAACGACTGCCTTTTGTTCACTCGTTTTCTTTCAACTATTTTACGTATTTCAGTGTCGTTCAGAAACTCATTCAATATTTGAGATCGGCTTTCTAGGCAATCCTTACTTGATATTAGCGGTTGCGGTTTCGACCGCGATGCAACTAGCAGTAGTCTATGTTCCGCTGTTGTCTTCAGTATTTGGGACTGTTCCTTTGACGGCCGAACAATGGCTGTTGGTTCTGTTAATCTCCGGCTTACATCAACTAATCAGTTTGTCAATTTATATCGGCAGCCGTACCTTTGGCCGAAAGCTTATGTTTTGGAAGGTTAAAGTATCGTAATTTAAAAAACACCAGGAGGAATTCTGATTTATTTGATATAATATGATATAACGCCGGCAAGTTAAGGGCTTAAAGGCTGTTGAACGAAGAATGAACTGTTATAAGGAGGAAATTGGTTGTTAAGAAGTATGACCGGTTTTGGCCGGGGAGAAGCAGTAGTTACAGGCAAACGGATAACTGTGGAAATAAAGTCGGTTAATCATCGTTACTGTGAGGTAGCGATCCGTTTGCCGCGAATTTATTCAGCCCTAGAAGAAAAAATAAGACGGACTGTCCAGGCGCGGGTTTTCCGGGGACGCCTGGACGTTTTTGTGAATGTTGTCCAGGAGGGAGAAAAAACTGCTCTGGTAAAGGTTGACAAGGAATTAGCCATGGCTTATTATAATTCTCTAAGAGAATTGGGCGAACTGCTGCAAATTTCGCCCGAAATCACCGCTGAACAGCTTTCACATTTTCCTGGAGTCTTAGTGCTTCAGGAAGAGGAAGATGATCTGGATATCTTGTGGTCCGGCCTGGAAGTGGCGATCAATTTGGCGATGGACAATTTACTAGAAATGAGGGTAATCGAAGGAAACCGCCTTAATGACGATATTATACATAGAATAGGCAAAATTGAGCAATTTATAAATGAAATTAGTGTTCAAGAACCGAAGGTGGTTAATAATTATCGGGAACGATTAAGCAACCGGGTCCGAGAGCTGATTAATGACCAATTTGTAGTTGATGAGAGCCGACTGGCGACCGAGGTAGCTGTGTTTGCGGAACGTTGTAATATAACCGAAGAACTAGTTCGCCTAAACAGTCATCTAACGCAGTTTCGGCAGCTTATTAATTCCGATGATTCAATTGGTCGGAAGTTGGACTTTCTGGTTCAGGAACTGCACCGAGAGGCTAATACCATCGGTTCCAAAGCGAATGACGCTGAGATTTCCCATTTAGTAGTCGAAATAAAAAGTGAATTAGAAAAAATCAGAGAACAGATTCAAAATATAGAATGAACTCCTCTAGCTTCAGGCTTCAAATGGGGACTCCACTTTACCTGAAGTTTTAATCAAAGCAGCCGCCTTATAAAAGGGAAGTCTTTTGAAGAATTAAGTGATAACCCGTAGATTTCGATAATAATTCGGCGAGGAGGTGAATCCTGGTAAAGACAACTGCCAGGAATTGGGGTGGAGATTAAATTAATCAATATCGGATTCGGCAATATCGTCTCTGCATATCGGATTGGTGCGATTGTTAGCCCTGAATCAGCACCAATAAAACGAATTATCCAGGAAGCTAGAGAACGTGGGATGCTGGTCGATGCTACTTATGGACGACGAACCAGAGCGGTTATCATCTCAGATAGTGATCATGTTATTTTATCAGCCGTGCAACCGGAAACAGTCGCCAACCGGTTATCGGTTAAGGAAGCATCTCATTCAGTAGATGATTCTGAGTAAGGCAACTTTTCTTTTATTTTAAGGAAAGGAATTATTAATGACCCGGGAAGGAATTCTATTGATCATTTCCGGCCCCTCCGGGGTTGGCAAAGGAACATTATGTGCTGCCCTGCAAAAGGACATGCCAGAATTAAGTTTTTCGATTTCAGCGACTACTCGTTCCCCGCGGCCGGGGGAGGTCCATGGCAAAAATTATTTTTTTTATTCCCGCTCAGAATTCGAGGCGATGATTAAACGCGACGAATTTTTGGAGTGGGCAGTTGTTTATGACAATCTTTACGGAACACCTAGACAATATGTTATGGATGTCCTTAGTCAAGGGAAAGATATAGTTTTAGAAATCGATACCCAGGGAGCCCGCCAAATAAAGAAAAGATTTCCTCAAGGTGTGTTTGTATTTATCGTTCCGCCCTCTCGAGATGAACTAGCCAATCGTTTAGCTCAGCGGGGAACAGATTCGAAGGAAGAGATTGAGCGAAGGCTTAATTTAGCTGGTCAGGAACTAGAGAATGCCGCCGATTATGACTATATAGTACCCAATGCCGATTTGGAAGAAGCGGTGCAGATGCTAAAAGCAATTTTGGTGGCGGAAAGGTGTCGGGCGGCACGTAATCGAGTGGCTATTCCGGGGTTCTGATAAAGGGGGAGGTTTCGTGGATAAAAGACATACGACAGAGAAGTTGATGGCTAGAGTTGGCGGAAGCAAGTATACCCTAGTCGTGGCTGCAGCCAAAAGAGCCCGTCAATTGACGGAAGGCCAATCACCCAAGGTAACTCATAAGTCAAACAAACCGGTGTTAATTGCCCTCCAGGAGATAGAAGCCGGTAAGGTTAAGTGGCAAGGGACTGCAGGTGGAATTAAGTAAACCCGATAAGGGCCTTGCCTGTCGGAAAGGGGGGACTGTCTAAAACAGTACCCTTTTTGTTTTATGATTAACATAAGGAGGAATAACGGTGCTACAGGGAAAAGTTATTGTTGTCGGAGTCTGTGGTGGTATCGCTGCCTATAAGATTGCGGATGTGGTTAGTCGATTAAAAAAACTACAAGCTGAAGTCCATGTGATCATGACTCAATCTGCGACTGAGTTTATCACTCCTTTAACCCTGGGCACCTTGTCTCAAAACGCTGTGGCTGTGGATATGTTTTGGCAGACAGGTGATCCGCATATCCACCATATAGAGTTAGCGCAGCGAGCTGATTTGATCCTGATTGCCCCAGCTACAGCGAATATGGTAGGCAAAATCGCCAATGGTATCGCCGATGATCTGCTTTCGACAACCGTAATGGCGGCAACTGTGCCTTTAATGCTCGTTCCCTCGATGAACGTGCATATGTATGAAAACCCGATATTCCAAGAAAACTTAAGGAAACTGCGCGGTCATGGTTATCGAATAATTGAACCGGCCTCCGGGCATTTAGCTTGTGGTGACACCGGCAAGGGAAGACTGCCAGAGGTCGAAGTGATTGTCCAGGAGGTAGTGGACTTTTTAACGCGTAAACAGGATCTTATCGGTCGTCGAATCATCGTGACCGCCGGGGGTACCCGGGAAGCGCTGGATCCGGTTAGATTTATCTCTAATCGGAGTACTGGCAAAATGGGTTATGCGGTCGCCGAGGCAGCGCGAAACAGAGGGGCCGAAGTAATCTTGATTTCAGCACCGACCTTTTTACCGCCACCGGCCGGGGTGCAGGTAGTTTCGGTAACCAGTGCTCGGGAAATGCACGCGGCGGTAATGGAACATTTTCCTGACTGTGATGCCGTCATTAAGACCGCGGCTGTAGCTGATTATCGGCCTCGGGTACCGGCGGAGCAAAAGATCAAAAAAAGTGACGGTCCACTGGTTATCGAATTAGAGAGAAACCCGGACATCCTGTACGAGCTTGGCCAGCGAAAAAACCGACAGGTACTGGTTGGGTTTGCGGCCGAAACTCAGGATCTGACCGAGTATGCTCGGGAAAAAATTGAGAAGAAAAACCTGGATTTTATCGTAGCTAATGACGTCACCCGGGAAGGGGCCGGTTTTGGGACCGATACCAACATTGTTTCGTTTATCTTCCCTGATGGCCGTGTGTTTCCGCTGCCGCAGATGTCCAAGGCGGAAATAGCTGACCGAATTTTAGATGAGGTCGTAGCCTTGCCAGCCTGGCAACGGGATATTTAAACGCTATCAAGAAAGCCATAACCTCAAAAATCAAATAGAAAGGTGGTGCGAGCCTGGTTTCCTGGCAGCATTACCGAAAAAAGCTACTATCATACATAAAGTTTTCCGCGTTGCTAAGACACGCCGGGAAATTCGGATGCGGATAGATAAGTAGCTGAATTCTGTGATGCTACCGCTCGTTAGTCAAACGAGTGAAAAGCATGATTTGGGTCTAGTTATACTAGATTTGATTGTGTTTTGGAAACCAGGAATTGCTGGTGAGTCGAAGACTATTAACTTCTGAATCAGTAACTGAAGGACACCCGGATAAAATAGCGGACCAGATTTCTGATGCGGTCCTGGATGCCCTCTTGGAACAAGATCCCCAGGCTCGAGTAGCTTGTGAGACTCTAGTAACCACCGGCTTAGTGCTGGTGGCCGGTGAGATAACCACTGATTGTTATGTAGATATCCCTAAGGTGGTGCGGGAGACGATTCGGGAAATAGGATACACCCGGGCGAAATTCGGTTTTGACTGTGATACCTGTGCAGTTATCACTTCGATTGATGAACAATCTCCAGATATTGCTCTGGGAGTCAATCAGGCTCTAGAAGCTAAAACCGGTGAAATGACTGATCAAGAGCTGGAAATGATTGGGGCGGGCGATCAGGGAATGATGTTTGGTTATGCTACCAACGAGACCCCTGAATACATGCCGATGCCGATTGCTCTGGCTCATAAGCTATCACGTCGTTTAGCTGCGGTTAGAAAGAACGGTGAAGTGCCGTATTTGCGACCAGATGGTAAAACCCAGGTCACGGTTGAGTATGATGGGGATAAGCCGATAAGAGTCGATACAGTTGTAATCTCGGCCCAGCACAGTCCAGAGGAAGATCTTGCCACTATTCGGGAGGATTTGATTGCTAAAGTAATCAGACCAATTATTCCACCGCACCTGCGGGACGGACAGACCCGGTATCTCATCAACCCAACTGGACGATTTGTCGTGGGCGGTCCGCAAGGTGACTGTGGACTAACCGGTCGGAAGATAATTGTCGATACCTATGGTGGTATCGGCCGCCATGGAGGAGGAGCCTTTTCTGGCAAGGATCCGACCAAAGTCGACCGCTCAGCTGCTTATGCCATTCGTCACGTGGCTAAGAATATTGTGGCCGCGGGTTTGGCCGAACGGTGTGAAGTCCAGGTCGCGTACGCCATCGGGGTGGCTAATCCGGTTTCGATTATGGTAGATACTTTTGGTACGGCTAAAATCCCCGAGGAACGTTTAGTC
>JAAZDI010000069.1 GCA_012512295.1 Syntrophomonadaceae bacterium | reverse complement strand
GTTGATTGGCGGGATATTGCGCGGGTCAATGAGATTGGCCCCCCTTATTTCCTGACTATAGGCCGAAGACTAGCCATTCCCGGGATAAGTTGTGAAATTACGGCATCCGGGTCTTTAACGGATTCCTTTTCTGACTGGAGCCTTCCCGCAGCCGCTGGGGACAATAGGGCCTTGATTCTAGCGACAACCGAAAACGCACCAGATGCTATGCCCTATGTTCTGCTTGATAATGCCGGAAATATTGTCCTGGTTAACCTTGATCGGGCCCCAGATCCAGCAAGTTTTGGCTGGGAATATAACACTTATAAAGTATGGCTCATTTCCAGAGGCAGGTATACCGGATATGCAATGCACAGAACGCCTCACCAAGTATGGACTTACCGTGGCCCTAAACCACTAAGTGATTTTGAAGCAATCGTTATTTCGGTGGAAGGGGAAACAGATACGGATATGCCGACCGGACCGATTATTGCTACCGGCAGACTATAAAATTAATTGCCATAAAAAATAAGGAAGCAAGGGGACGGTCCTCTTGCTTCCTCTTTTTACCTGATTAAATCTATACTGAACGGGGAAAACATTGGTTTATTAGTTCCATGCTTAAAAAATTGACATTTAAGCTCCCTAGGAACTTCATCACAGGGACTATAAAAAGCATAATAGGATACAACCTGGCGGTCATTATTGAAGGTACCTCCAGCCGTCAGCCCAGTTAATTCTATTATATTTCCCTGACTATCCTGTATTTTCAGATCAATATTTAGATTATCAAAATTAATTAGGCGGATTGGCTTTAGTAAATCGTACTCGATATAAGTAGCGGCCGGAGTGAATAACAGCCTTTTAATAAATACTTCTGTGTTATCCCCTATTTGATAAGTTTTATTGATCAAAAGATCGCTGGTTAAAGAATTTGCTGCTGTACGATCCAGGCGGACCGTAAATGCAAATTCCCGCTTTAAATCAACTTGTTCTTTAATTATTATGTGAAAGTCGAACTTGTCTGGTAAATTATCAAGGAATCTATAGCGGATCACTTTGTAATGTAAGTTATCGGAAACCGGAAAATTCTTCCCAAACGCACTTTTAGGGACTATTTCGATATTATTTTGAAAAAAAGCGGTATAGAAGCTGTTATAATCGCTAAATTCTTTAAATTCCAGACCCAGGGCAATTTGTGATTTGTCGTAGTATACTTCCTTTAAGGTAATAGTTGCTCCTTCGTTGATTATAGATATTTCGGGCACCGTAGTTAGTCCCATTTTGCTAACCTTGGCTAAATCCTTGATGTTTGAATTATTTAAACCGGCAAATAGGTTTCCGTCTACTATAATTTGATGTTCTGGATAATCTGCTATATCATACTGGCTCACTGAATTCAGTGAATTATGTATATTATCGACGTTTTGTTTAATTGCATGAATAAAGAATAAACAAAAGATAGAAAACAATGCAATAAACCATTTAACCGCACTTATAATGTTCTTTTTCTGAATTTTACCGTTGGTTTTGGGTTGCGCTATTTCTAAATTTGGTTTTCGATTAACTCTAACCAACACTTCAACCCCTTATAATCCAAAACTGTATAATACCAACAAACCTTAAAGAATGAGGCCTGCCGCTTAGACAGGCTATTGCTAATATATGTTATTATACCACATAAAAAATTCAAATCAAAATAAAAAGAAAAGGGCTTTAATTAAGCTAATAGAATCAAAAGGTAGATTAATAAATTTAAGCTGATTAAACTAAAGCCCCAGGCAAAAACCTGAGGCTTTAAAATATCCTGGCAACGACCTACTCTCCCAGGGCGTCTCCACCCAAGTACCATCG
>JAAZDI010000068.1 GCA_012512295.1 Syntrophomonadaceae bacterium | reverse complement strand
CCTTTATTGCCCTTATCCGTACCATCAGTTGTCAGTTCTTTGTTTCAGGTTAAGAGTAAGCTTAACAAACCGGTGGTCAATCCACCGGTCGAGATTTTACCGGAACCAGATTGCTTTGATCCTGGCTATTGTTGCAGTTTTTACGATCTTCACAATATGGGGCCGGTATCCCCGGTCCAAATACCTGCCCTAGCCTGGCCTTTGATTCAAACAGGAGATATTTTAGAGCTTACCCTGCACAAGCCAAACCACGTGTGGCGGATAACGGGGTCCGGGTCCGCCTACCCAAACCTGGCCGCGAGGTACTTGTTTAAGTGAACTCGTTTAACCGGAAGCCTACCCTAAAAGTACTTCAGAGCTGCCGTAATGATGCCAATTAGATATTCCGATTCTCGACGGATATGATTAATTACTACTCCTGCTACGGGATTATTGCGTATTGCTTCACTTTCCGCGGCCAGTTGGTTCAAAAAAGCGACAAAGCTCAAACTCTGATTTTTGGCATACACTGTGAACTTTCTTATGTTTTCTAATAAAGCAGGGCTAATTCCTCTCTTCGATCTGATTACTGCTTCAATATAACGGACCGCCACTGCTTCCGTTTGAGCAAATGCCTGTTCCCATTCTTTAAGTTCCTCCACAAAACTTTCTTCGAGATTTTCGGCAATTTGGCGAATGACTACCGTATGCTCACCTTCTTGATGCTTCCAAAACTCTATTTCATCCAGCACTCTTAGCGGAGTTTTATTCCCGTAATAATATTGCACAAAAAACACCTCCCCAATTTCCTAATTATTAGTAAATTATTACTTAATTATATGGGGCAGCAATGAGTAAGGTGATACACGAATGCGCTGTCCCGATGTTCTTTTTTGACATTGCCTACCACGGGCAAAGTTATTATCCCTTATAACAAAATAGTCCTTGTGACACATTACCTTGACAGACATAGTAATGTTTTATAAAATATATCTTGAGAGGTGAGGAATTATGAGTGCAACAATTTCGACTGATCTTATCCGGGGAAACACCGATACGATCATCTTAAATATCCTGCGTCAAGGTGATAGCTATGGATACGAAATATACAAGAAGATTATTGCTTTGAGCGATAACCAGTATGAATTGAAAGAAGCAACCTTATACACAGCTTTTCGCCGTTTGGAACAAGGGGGACATATCATCTCCTATTGGGGGGATGAAACCCAAGGAGGCCGGCGCAAGTATTATCGAATTACGGAAGAGGGAAAAAAACAATATGAGCAAAACAAAAAGGATTGGAACTTTGCCAAGGAAATTCTCGATAAATTAATCAAAGGGGGGCTCAAGAATGAGTAATGATCTTATTGACCGTAAAGTAAGAAAACACTTTGATGCTCTTTTTTCTGATGTTGGACCGAGTCAACAGCTATTTGAGCTTAAAGAAGAACTCGCCACGAACATGAAAGAAAAAATTGCCGATTATAAATCCCGAGGTATGGATGATGAGCAAGCTTTTAAAGAGGCTGTTATATCGATGGGTGATCTAAGGGGACTGGTTGATGATATGCGGATAATTGGTCAGGAAAATGCAAAGCTATCCGTCTATTCCACGATGACTGCGCGGATTTCAACGGCAGGAATTATTGCCGGAGTTCTGCTGGTGTTATTTGGGATATTTTCGGCGACAATGCTGTATTTTATGCCTCAAGATGCCTTAGCTATTACCGGCAACGGAATATTCATTGTTGCTGGCGGGACGTTATTCACTTATAGTTTGCTGACAAGAGAAACATCCAAAAAATATGCCATGAACAAAATCCGGGCCGGTCTTTATGCTTTATCAATAGGGCTCCTGCTTTTTGCCGTTTTTACCGGTATAGCTTCCCGTTATTCAACCGGTGAAATGTATATTGCTGTTGCATCTTGTATGGTTTTTTCCTTGATGGGGGTCGGGCTATTTTTATTTCTGATGCTGACCGGAACCGATCGGCGAAAAAACAAGTAAAATGGCAGCCAGGTTGAAGTGGAATCGGTCACCTGAAGCTGAGAGCACAATTTCGCTAATAGCACAGTTTCAATGAGGCTGTTCTCAACTGAAATTTTCCGAAAGACCCCCATATAAGAATGGGGGTTATATTACCAATAAAATTGCGGCCTATTGGCCGCCGTGCCTTATATCCCCATGCCTAAAGGCAGGGACTTTACGGTACGTTTCGGTAAACCTGGTTGGTGGAGCAAGAATCGGGCCCGGGAAGTTGACCGCGTGGGTTCGTAACTGCCGCTCGGTGATTAGACTTTACCCGGCACAATGGAAAAACGCTATCTCTGCTGTAAGAGGTTGTTGATGCCTGATGTCACAGGCTGGTAGCATTTGCTTTTCGCCGTAGCGATCTCTGCCGCAAGAGGTTAATACCTGATATTTGAGGTTAATGGGTTTTACTGTGGCTTCAAAAGGGAGCCGCGTCCCCGTGGCTGCAGCCGGCCGGAAGAACCGTCCCCGTGGCTGCGTAAGTCATCTTGACAGCTCGTTTCAGAAAGCTTTACCCCAGAACGATAGGCAGCACGACAAACTACATGTGCTCCGACCGGTGCAGTTAAAAATATAAAGAAAATCCCTAACAGCAAACGGATACTGACAAAACCGTCAACAAACGCAAAATAAAAGAATGCTCCTGATAAAACACAAAGAACCCCTAACGCGACACTTTTAGAAGCTGCGTGTGATCTTGTGTAAACATCTGGAAAACGCAGTGCCCCAATAGCACTTAAAAAACATACCACAGCCCCTATAATGATGAAACTAACTGCCAAGATTTCACCTATCAAGCTCATAGTCAACCAAAGCCCCTTTCTCAATATACTTGGAAAAGGCAACTGTACCAATGAAAGATAAAATGCCAAACAAAAGAATTACCTCAAAAAAAGCATATGTTCTCAATATAATGGATAAAATGGCCATGAT
>JAAZDI010000067.1 GCA_012512295.1 Syntrophomonadaceae bacterium | reverse complement strand
AATTAATAGATAATCAGGCCAGTTTTTGTCTAAACAATTTTTGGGATTTCAATCGTTTTTAAGCCAAATATATTGGATTAAGCTTAATAATACCAGTCTCGTCCTCCAAAAATCAGCCGGATTCAGTCTCGTCCATTGAATGTCCTAGGCCTAAAGTATGAAAAAACTGGATAACCTATATTATCCAGTCAAAGTTATTAACCTTTGATTTCAAGTTTTTTCGTTTAATTAGCGTTTTAAGAGAAAAAATCGTCGATTATAGCCCGGACAGATAACCGCAATCTGTAAACTACGGCTAATTTAAACAACGGGTGTTTTGAAAAGATAACTTAACTGAGAGGGAAGGAAGTATGGTTTTGGTATATTGCAGCAATGGCCTCACTGCGCTTTTTAACCCCCAACTTTCGGTAAATGTTATGCAAATGAGTTTTAACCGTTGACTCAGCCAGACACATAGCGGAGGCAATCTCCTGATTAGAGTTGTTACTACATAAAAGCGTTAGTATCTCTCTTTCCTTAGGGGTAAGGTTATAAGGGAGAGACATACGGCAATCCTCGGCCGGTTTTGTCTGGACCTTCTTTAAACGAGGAAAACAAGATATTCCGGCAATTACTATCAATTCTATCGCTTTGACTATTTGACGGGGTAATAGCCGCGCTGGCAAACAGCCGCTAATGCCCATGCGCATAAGCCTCATTATGTCAAAACGATTAGGATCATTAACTACCAGAACCATCACAACCTGAGGGCATTCCTTAATCACCTTTATTATTCCCTCATCATCCTCGTTTTCGATTCTCCAGATGATAACCTCCGGCAGAACCTGGCAAGCCTGTTCCAAGATAAGAGAAGGGTTAAGGTTTTCGATTACCTCAAAGTGGGGGCTTTCCTCAAAAACAATGGTCATACCATGTACCCATTGATGATCAGCCCCGTTTAGCAGGATCTTAAACCTTTGCGTTTTTCTCCACCTCCTAATTCCTGTACTTTGACCTGCCTTAAAAAGGATAAATTTTTTGCGCTCTTGACTAAGGATTAAAATCTATTGCTTGATAATTATCTATTAATAGTGTTATTGATTTATCCTGATAATGTCAAGATTAACAATAATTCAAATTTATCGCTATTTCGAACCTTTGCGACCAGAAATACAAATTAGTCCTAAAAAGATCGATTTATCTGAATCAGAAGAATTCCCACTTCTATACGTGGGGGCACCTTATTTAAACTTCAGGTGGAGTATAATCTCCTCTGAAGCCTCGATGTTCAGCGAAGCTGAACGAGTTCACTCCGCCAGCTTAGGGAATAGTTTTATCAATCCTATCTCCGGTTTGATATTAAAACGGACCGGCAGGTCGCTTTCCCCCAATCCTCCGTTAATGATCATCGTCGTTTGACCTTTCTGATATAAACCATAGTCCCATTGGGGAAGCAGGCCTTGACCAGGGGCAATCAAAGCGCCAATTAACGGGAGACGGACCTGGCCGCCATGGGTATGACCAGCCAGAACCAAGTCTAGTCTTTTTTCGATTGCCTCCGGGTAGATATTTGGCGAATGAGCCAACAAAATCCTGGGGGCTAAATCATCGGCTTGTTCCAGGGCTGCGTTTAGACATGCCTTGCCTAAATGGGGATCATCCACCCCCATTATCCAAAGGTATTCGCCATTCTGTACAATTTTTTCCGCTTTGTTGTCCAGAATCCGGACCCCGGCAGCGTTCAGGGACTCCCGGGCTTGAAAACCGGTCTTCCCCTCATGGTT
>JAAZDI010000066.1 GCA_012512295.1 Syntrophomonadaceae bacterium | reverse complement strand
GGGTGAAAAGGTGGTTGACTATTGGCATCCGATTTTAGAGCCGATCCTGAAGGATACTTATGGCGTAATTGTCTATCAGGAACAGGTTATGCGGATTGCCAGCGAAATGGCCGGCTTCTCCTTGGGCGAAGCGGATGAACTCAGGCGTGCCATGAGTAAGAAAAAACCCGAAATCCTGGCGGCTTATCGAGATAGTTTTGTTCAGGGCGCAATTAACCGCCGGATCCCCAAGGAGACGGCCCAGCGGGTTTTTGAACTGATGGAGTATTTTGCTGGTTACGGCTTTAACCGGTCGCACAGCACCGCCTATGCCCTGATTGCCTATCAGACCGCTTACCTCAAGGCCCATTACCCGGCCGAGTATATGGCCGCTTTATTGACCAGTATTAGCACTAATCTGGACAAGGTGGCTTTTTACCTAGAGGAGTGCCGGCGGATGGGGCTGAAAGTGCTCCCGCCGGATGTAAATGAAAGCCGAGACACCTTTACCGTCGTTGGTCAAGGCATTCGTTTTGGCTTGGCAGCCATTAAACAGGTCGGCGAGGGAGCAGTGGCTTCGATCATTCAGGCCCGTAAACAAGGGGGGCGGTTTACCTCCTTACTTGATTTTTGTACCCGGGTTGACTCGAGGCAGGTAAATCGGCGGGTCATTGAAAACCTGATCCGCGGCGGGGCCTTTTCCAGTCTAAACTTGTCGCGGGCTCAGCTCCTGCACAGTCTAGAGTACTGCCTAGAAGTAGCTCAGCGGGTTCACCGGCAGCAAAACAGCGCACAGCTCTCTCTGTTTGATCTGGAACCGGCTGCGGCTTTAATAGACCCCACTGACCAGCCGGTACCGGAACTGCCCGAATTTCCTTTTCGCCAGATCCTGGAGATGGAAAAAGAAGCTTTGGGTTTATATATCAGCGGCCACCCGCTGCAGGAGTATACGGAGCAGCTGCGTCGGGCCAATATCCCGACGATCATGGAATTGCACCAATTAGCTGATGGGCAGCGGGTACAGGCCGGCGGGATTATCACTAATATCAAACGGACGCAGACCCGCAAAAAGGAAACCATGGCTTACTTGACGCTGGAGGATACCACCGGCAGTATTGAAGTGGTGGTCTTTCCGCAGACCTACCGCCGGTACATGGCGGTGATCAATCCTCAGACCGTGCTGCAGGTCAATGGCCGGTTGAGTATTCAAGAAGACACACGGCGAATTATGGCCGAAAAATTGGCTATCCTACCGGATAGGGAGCACCCGGAATTGAAAGTCTATATTCGGGTTCCCGGGAGGATTAATGATCGAAGCTGGATTGACAAAATATCCAGCATTTTGGAACAGTATCCGGGGCCAAACCGGGTGTACCTGTTTTTTGCCCCGGACCGCAAGTTGATTTTAACCCGCGAGGAGTTATCCGTCCGGGTCGTCCCGGAACTGCAGCTTCAGGTAGAGCGCTTATGCGGGAGAGAATCTTTTTCGGTTAAGTCAAACTAACAAAAATGCGATTTCCTTTTATTTGCGCCGATTAACAAAAGGTGGTATTATCGTTGACAAGAGGGGGGAGTTAGATGCCCGCAGATATGATGTGCCAACAGCAGTACATTGTCGTTAAGGCATTGGAAAATGGAGTAACTATCATCGGTTTGACCCGGGGTAAAGATACCCGTTTTCACCACACGGAGAAACTGGACCGGGGCGAGGTGATGCTCGCTCAGTTTACGGAACATACCTCGGCGATTAAGATTAGAGGAAAAGCCCGACTCTATACAGAGCATGGCGTCGTAGATACCTTCGACGACTAGGATAACAAACAGAAAAAATAGGTGGAAGTGGGAGGCCAGGCAAAGATGTGGACCGTGGTATATATCGCACCGAATCGATCTAGTGCTGAAAGCTTAAAAGAAATACTGACCACTGAAGGATTATTAGTTCAGCTAAGACCAGTAGGTTTACCCCAGTCAGGAGATGCGAATTCCGTAGAAATCCTGGTTCCCGAATCTGAGGTCGAAGAAGCGCATGAAGTATTAGCATCAGCCTTGGGAGCATAATTATACAGATTATTGTTGAAAAGAATTGCGTATTTATGAACGGGTAAACTAGACCTAATGGGTATTTTTCATTGTGGGAGTGAGTTTTTTGCGCAGAATTGGCGTATTGACTAGCGGCGGCGATGCTCCAGGAATGAATGCGGCCATTCGGGCGGTTGTTCGCAAGTCGATTTACCATGGATTGGAGCCAAAAGGGATCCGTCGGGGTTTTTCCGGGTTAATTGCGAATGAGATTATTTCCTTAGGACTCGGTTCAGTGGCAGATATTATCCATCGGGGAGGGACGATTCTTAGGACCGCCCGCTCTGCGGAGTTCATGACGCCAGAGGGTCCGCTAATAGCAGTCGAAAACCTCCAGAATGCCGGGATAGATGGCGTAGTTATCATAGGAGGAGACGGCTCTTTTCGGGGGGCGCTGAAACTGGCCGAATTAGGGATTAAGGTCGTCGGTGTACCGGCGAGTATTGACAATGATATTCCGTGTACTGACTATTCGATTGGCTTCGATACGGCGGTGAACACGGTTATTGATGCAATTAATAAAATTCGGGATACCGCGACCTCGCACGAAAGAATTTTCATAATTGAGGTCATGGGCCATCGCTCCGGGCACATTGCCCTGGATGCCGGGCTGGCCGGCGGTGCAGAATCAATTCTCATCCCAGAATTGCCCTATGATCTCGAGGAGATTGTGGCCAAACTCCGGCGAGGCCAGGCCCGCGGGAAACTGCATAGTATCCTAGTGGTTGCGGAGGGCGCGGCCAATGTCTTTGAATTGGGCAACCAGATCAGGGAGATGACCGAGATGGAGACCCGGGTCACTATTTTGGGTCACATTCAACGTGGTGGTCCCCCCACAGCGATGGACCGGCTCCTGGCCAGTCGGATGGCGGCCCATGCGGTTGATGTGTTGCGGCAGGGTGACACCCGAAAGATGGTCGGGATGAAAGCCGGGCAGATCGAAACCTGGGACCTGGACAGTATTTTACATAGCCGCAAGCAACCTGACCGGGACATCATAGATTTAGCCAGTATCCTGGCGATCTAGCAATGTACTAAAGGATATTACTCTACGTTCGTGTTTTAACTCGGTCAGCACATGTTCATGTTCTGCTAGCGCTGTTTAGAGCATGGAGTTGACCTGATTCTGGCTTTAAGCAAGAGTAAACCTGATTCCCTGGTAGAAAAAAGTTGTTGGTCAAGCCTCAACTCTTGAAAAATAAGGGGGAGTTTAATGCGGCGGACGAAGATTGTTTGTACGATCGGCCCAGCCAGTCAATCGGTTGAGATCCTGGAACAGCTAATTAATGAAGGGATGGACATTGCGCGACTGAATTTTTCTCATGGTACCCATGAGGAACATTTACTCCGGATTGAGGCAATCAGGCAGGCCATGGCCAATACCGGGCGAAGAGTGGCCATCATGTTGGATACTAAGGGGCCAGAAATCAGAACGGGGAACTTAGCTAAAGACACGATTAATCTTATTGAAGGGGAACAAATTACCCTAACCACAGAAGATATCCTGGGAGACGAAACCAGACTGAGCATCAGTTACCGCGGCTTGCCCCAGGATGTCAAGCCCGGCAACATGATCCTGATCGCTGACGGGCTGATTGGGTTAAAAGTCTTACGGGTTCAGGGGACTGAAATCCTGTGCGAGATAGCGCATGGTGGGGAGATTGGCAGCCGCAAGAATGTCAATGTGCCCGGGGTCTCAATCCGACTGCCGGCCATGACCGAAAAGGACGTGGCGGATATCAACTTTGGCATTGACCATGGGGTTGATTTTATTGCGGCCTCTTTTGTGCGCAAAGCCTCCGATGTCTTAGTCAT
>JAAZDI010000065.1 GCA_012512295.1 Syntrophomonadaceae bacterium | reverse complement strand
TGCCTGAAAGATTTGTTCAGTACTGCCAATAAATAAAACCCCGCCTTTTTTTAATGCTTGTTGAAATCGCTGATACAATCGGGTTTTTGCCTCTTCAGTAAAATAAATAACAACATTTCGACATAAGATAAGATCACAATTACTCGGATAGCTATCTTTCAGTAAGTCATGTTGTTGAAAGCTAAGCCACTTCTTGACCTCATCCTTAATAATAAAGTTACCATCGTTTTGCACAAAATATTTCTTAAGCCAAGGTTCTGGGACAGAGCTTACTGTTTTTGAGCTATATATTCCCTTTTGTGCTTTCTCTAAAACTTGACGATCAATATCGGTCGCAATGACTTTATGAAAACGGCCGGCTGCTTTTTCTAACAAAATTATGGTCAAAGAATATGGTTCCTCTCCAGTCGAACAGCCAGCACTCCATACCTTCAGGGTTCTGCTACGGCTTAATAAATCAGGTAAAATTTGATTTTGTAAAACTTCCCAATGCGAAAAATTTCGAAAAAATTCCGAGACATTTATGGTTATATGATCTGTAAATTTTCGATATTGGACCGGGTCCTTACTTAGAAGTTGAACATATTCTTCATAATTCCCTATATTTTGAGAACGCATAAGACTATTAATCCGACGTTCCATTTGGGGTCTCTTATAACTAGCGAGGTCAATGCCGGTCTTTTCGTGTACCTTTTTAATAAACCATTGGTATTTATCTTGCATACTCGACCGGCTTACCTCCCCTCTGACCGTTACCTAATTCGCCGTTATTAAAGAAATTCCTCCAGAACATAAGTTCCCAGTTTTTTTACACAGTTGACATTTTGCTAACTGTCATCTAACTTGAAAGAAAAACACAATATTCCGGATAGGAGCAATTTACAATCTACCTAATAGTTTGTTCAAGTAGCTTGTTCAAAGCCATACCGATGCACCAAAATAGACAAAAGAGGAGAAGACCCTTCTATGCACAAACCTCAAGAAACTGAAACAATCAAAAACGATGGTCTTAATGAGGAATTATTTAATGCTGTTGTAAACATTTCTAATCGAATCCCAGCGCATCAAAATTTGCAGATAACCCTGCTTTTATTAGCGAAGGGTCGGGCTGAATTGGAGATGCCAATTGGACCCGAATTTACTAATTCGTATGGAATGGCCCACGGGGGCATCATTACCACTTTAGCTGATTCGGCAATGGGCGTCGTTTTTCGGACATTGAATATGCGAGTAGTTACCTTAGAGATGAATATTAATTTTCTCGGACGCGTTTGTGTTGGAGAAATACTTCGAGCTTGCTCCGCTGCAGTTCATATTGGCAGTCAGGTGGTAATTGCGCAAACTGAGGTATATAATCTTAAGAATCAATTAATCGCTATCAGTCGGGGAACCTTTTTTAGAGTCGGGTCGCTATTAACTGAGGAATAATTGTTTTTCTATCCTCCCTCATTTTGCACTGCCTGGCAGCATAGGATTGGTAATGTCATTTAAAAATGAGCATAAGTTAACCCCTAGCAGACGCAAATGCGCGTTCGCTGGCCTCAATTATCCGATCTAAATCATCATAGGTATGGGCCGACGAGACAAAAGATGCCTCAAACTGAGCAGGTGCCAGATAGACCCCTTCCTGCAACATTGCCCAGAAATAACGGGAATATTGGTCAGTATTCGCCGTAGATGCGGACTGATAATCAGTTACTAGTCTGTGAGTAAAAAAGGTACAAAGCATGGAGCCGATGCGCGTTAGACAGACCGAATCCCCATTATCTTTCGGTGAATTTATTCTTTTTATGTTTGATTGGTTATCGCTACCGGAAATTTCTATAATTTGGGTTGAAAAACCGCTTCGTATAGCTGCCTCAGCCAAGCCCTGGCTTAAGTAAACTGATTTTTTTTCTAACTCTTCATAGAAACCGGGTTGTTTTAGAACTTCAAGAGTGGCAATACCGGCTGCCATAGCCAGCGGATTGCCGGAAAGAGTGCCGGACTGATATACCGGTCCATTC
>JAAZDI010000064.1 GCA_012512295.1 Syntrophomonadaceae bacterium | reverse complement strand
GAATCTGTATATCAAAGTGTAGACCCAATAAATATAGATAAAACTCAGGAAATAAAGATAAAACTCAGGGGTTGGGAAGTTGGAAAAGCCGTTACCGAGGTTGGCCTGGATTGAATGGTCGTCATTCATCTAGCTCTGAGTCAAAGAAGCAGGAATCTCTAAGTAGGAATATTATACTACAAAGAAAGGAACGGTATATAAATGGTATCCAGAGACGAAGCCTACAAGTTGCTATGTGAGCAGGTTAGCGGGGAGAACCTGATTAATCATATGCTGGCGGCGGAGGCGGTTATGCGCCGACTGGCCCGCCATTTTGGCGAAGATGAGGATACCTGGGGTCTGGTGGGTTTACTTCATGATATTGATTATGATCTGACCAAGGATGACCCGACGCGCCATGGTATTCTGGGCAGCGAAATACTTGCGGAGAAGGGTTATCCCGCAGAGATTGTCAGAGCAGTCAAAGCCCATAATGAATACCACCTTTCCCCACGAGAACAGCGGATTGATCAAGCCCTTTTAGCCACTGATCCAACCACTGGCTTGATTGTGGCCGGAGCCTTGATCAAAAAGGAGAGAAGCCTGCAGGCGATTGATGTCCCGTTTTTATTAAAACGGATGAAGGAGAAATCATTTGCCCGTGGCGCGAACCGAGATCAGATTCGAACCTGTACGGAACTGGGTCTCTCCCTAGAAGAGTTCTTGGGCTTAAGTCTGGAGGCCATGCAAGGGATTGCTGATAAACTGGGCTTATAGGTCTTCTTTAAGTGTGTTTTCAAGGGTTAGATAAGTGTCCTGTCAAACTCGAGACAAAAGGAGCAGTCAATTAATTGAGTATAGTTAACAAGGAACAATTATTAGAGTATATGCATGAACCCGATTACCGCCCGATGACCGCCGAACAGCTGGCTCGGGAATTAAAGGTTGACCGTACAGCCAAATTCATGGCGCTATTGCATCGTCTGGAGAAAAAGGGGCAGATCGTTGTCACCCGTAAGGGCCGTTATGCGCTGCCTAATCAGGTGCATTATATTACCGGCCGGTTGCAGGGGCACCCGCGAGGGTTTGGTTTTGTCATCCCTGATGTGAGCAGTGATAAACCGGCAAGTGAACCGGTCCGCGATATTTATATCCGGCCGGAAGACCTAAACGGGGCAATGCACCAGGACCGAGTGCAGGTGCGGGTTCGCGGGACCACGGAAAAGGGACACCCCGAGGGAGAGGTTATTCGCATCTTAGAACGGGGCAACCGACGACTGGTCGGGACCTACCAGCGGCATGGACGCTTGGGAATAGTGGTGCCGGATGAAGCTCGAATTAATTGGGACGTCTACGTTTCCCGGGAAGATGCCGGGATGGCTCGGTCCGGGGATAAGGTGGTTGTAGAATTAATCCGTTGGCCTGAACAGCGGCGAAACCCAGAAGGCCGCATTGTTGAAGTGCTGGGGGCCAAGGGCAGCCCCGGCGTTGATGTACTCTCAATCATTCGCAAATATGATCTGCCGGAAGAATTTCCGAAAAAGGTGTTGCGGGAGGTGCAGTGGGTACCGACAACGGTTAGGCCGGAAGATCTTGAAGGCCGCTATGACCTGCGCCATCTGTCAATTGTGACTATTGATGGAGCGGATGCTAAGGACCTGGATGACGCTGTTTCGATTGAAATCCTACCGAACGGCCATTATCTGTTGGGAGTACATATTGCTGATGTGGCTTACTACGTTCGGTCCGGCAGCCCGGTGGATGTGGAGGCAATGCACCGGGGAACCAGTGTCTATCTGGTAGACCGGGTTAT
>JAAZDI010000063.1 GCA_012512295.1 Syntrophomonadaceae bacterium | reverse complement strand
TCCGGCAATCCAGGAGTTTCCGCGGCTAGAGGCAGAAGGGTGGCATATTGCCGCTTTTCATGGCTCGCTTGACTGGGATGCCGGGGACCGCAGCCTGCCTTTGTCCGGGGATGCTCTGGGCCAGGCCGGCTTTGATTATGTGGCCTTAGGGCATATCCACCGACCAGCCCAGCATTCGTTAGCCCGGGGGATTGCGGTTTATCCCGGCAATTTGATTGGTAAAGGGTGGCATGATCCGGGCTGTGGTCAGCTAACGGTGGTGACCCTGGACCGAGACGGGGTGCAGGTAGAAAAGGTCACTTTCTCCCACCCGGCCAGGCGAGAATTTCAGCGCCTAGAAATTGATATCGGCCGGTACCTATCCCGGGAAGAGCTGCTTGACGCGCTGCGGACGCGAATTCAGCCGGAGGCGATCGTCTCCCTTCAGCTGATTGGTGCCGCAAACTTCCTGGTCCAGGCAGAGCAGATTCAAGAAGCCCTGAGCCGGTCCTGTTTTTACCTGGAGGTAGAGGATTTGACCGAGACTTATCCCCCGGCCTTGCTGGATGCTTGGGCGCGGGAAACCACCCTGCGGGGTTATTATATCCGCCAGATGCGGGAACGTCTGGCCTCAGCCAAGAATGAGCGGGAACAGCGTCTGGTGAGTCGGGCTTTGATTCATGGCCTGAAGGCCCTGGGAGGTGGGGGAGAGTGAGTCGGCAAGTTTGCTGGGAACGGCTGGTTTTACAGGGGTTTGGCTGTTACCGGCAGCGGGTGGAAGTTGTTTTGCAGAATGGCCTAAACCATACAGTCGCTGCTAATGAACAGGGCAAGTCCACACTGGTGGCGGGTTTGGCGGCGGTTCTTTTTGGGCTGCCCAACAGCAGTGATCCGGCGAAACTCGGCAAAGCCCGTTACCGAAACTGGGAGGAATCACAGACGTTCCAGGGGGAGGTCGAGTTTTCCGTTAGCGGAAAACGTTACCGGGTGAGCCGTGACTTCAATACAGACCGGGTTTCCCTGGCCCAGCAGGTGGGCAACAACTGGCGGCTGCTGGCTGGCGGGGAGCATCGCACGCGGGCTCGACGGCGCAACGCCACCTATGAGGAAACCCTGGCGGATTTGATCGGTCTGGCTTCGCCAGACTTATTCTGGTCAACTTTTTGCGTTGGCCAGCCTTTACCGGAGCCAGCCCAGTTAAATCAGCAGGTGCAGCAGTTGCTCTCTGGCTCCGGTACCAGCGCAGCGCAAGCTTTAAAGAAAATCGAAAAAATGCTGGAAGAAATAACCCGTTACACCGGCCAGCTGGGGGTAACCGGACGCGATAAGAACAAAGATCGTGAACTGGAAACCCGGCTTAGGGAAAGGGAAGCTTTGGCGCAAGCGATTAAGGACAGTGAAGTGTGTGTTCATCAACTGCAGGTGTTGCAGAAGGAGCTAGCAGCTCAAGAGGAAGAGAAAAGGGGAATAACCGCTGCCTTAACCCAGAAGCAAAGTCTGTTTGAAGCCTGGAGCCGCTGGCGGCACCTGCGCGACCGCTATGCCGCGGCAGTGCAGGAGCAGTTGAAACTCAGCCAAGCCAAGCAAAAGGCGAACGAGTTAAATGCCCAGCTGGAACAAATAACCGAGGAGATTAACCGGGTGTACCCTGAGTTTTCTGAGGCCGGACCGGAAGTGGAAGCTAGACTGGAAGAATTGATCCGGGTCGAAGACGATCTTACCCGAAGGCAAAATGAACTCCAGAAAAATGAAACGGAAATCAAACATTTAGAACAAGCGATCAGCGAATTGGAGCAGCGTCTGACCGGGGAACTGGCAGCCGGCGCCGGCCGGACGCATCTGGTCAAAGACCACCAGGAACTGTGCCGGATCCAGCAGCAGTTGACGGAACTAGAACACAGCCTGGCTGCCCTCGAACAGCAGGAAGCGGCAGCCCGCCAGACTCTGGCCGGCCTACCGAACTGGGCGTTACTGGGGGACAAACCTTTAGCCTATTACCGGCAGGCAGCGCAGGCTGCCCACCAGCGGTACACTGACCTGAAAAAACTGCAAGAGCAACTGGCCAGTCGGCAAGAGGAATTGAAGTCTAATTATCGAGTGCTGGAAGAGGCTGACGCAGACTTTCGAGCAGCCTGTCGGGATTACCCTGGCTTAAAGGCCAAATTGGAACAGCAACTGACTGAGGCCCGCTCGCTTGAACGCCAGGCAGCCGATCAATTGGCTGAACTGGAGGCTGAGCAAGAAAATCTGGCACGCCAGTACGCGGATCTGGCTGATCTACCTGAATCGGCGATTGAACTGATTGATGAGTACCTCACCCGGGAAACCGAAAAACAAGCCCTGACCGAAAAGATCCACAGCGAACCGGTTAGCCGGCCGGGCCAGGGTCTGATGATTGCCGGCCTGGGTCTGACCGTAGTGGGCGCAGTTGGGTGGGGAATGGACCTGTCTTTGATTCTGTCTCTGGTTTTGCTGGGAGCGGGACTGTTTTTGGGAATCTACGGCTGGATGATCGGGCGAAGAAAAGTCCCCTCTCGGTACCAACCACAACTCGACCGGGTCATGGCTGAACTGGCTGAGATTAACACTCGGTTGGGGCAACTGGCCGGTCGCCCCTTCTCGGAACTGGCAGCTACCCGGGAACGGCTGAAGAGCCGGGCTGAACGGCAACGGGAGTTGGCGAAGCGAGCGGAAAAGGCGCCTTCTGCTGCCCAACTCAACCAGTATCGGACCAGGGTAGCCGCAGCTGAGAGCCAGCTGGCAGATTTTCAGCAACGTTTCCAACCCATCTTACGGCTAGGAGAGGAGCCAGCGGCCTTTTATCACCGCTGGCACAGGCTGAAGGAGCAGGTAGCAGACCTGGCAGAACAACTGGATACGTTGGCCCAAAAGTATTTTGGAGCTAAGTCGGAGCAGATTGATTCATTGTCCCTGGCAACGGAAGGGTGGCGGGAAGTTAAGCTCCTGGCGACGGTCCAGGAACACCACCTCGAGAACATTGGGGCAGCCGCAGCCTGGCTGGCCACGCTGACCGACGGTGACTGGCAGCGGTGGGCGGAGGAAGTCGAGTGCGGCCAGAAAGCCCGGGAAGTCCTGCGGACGTGCGCGATCAAACGGGAGAGTTTAGAGCAACCTGCCTCAGATGGTCGGCGGCCACAGCAGGTTTTGGAAGCTGCTCTGGCTAAACTGCGGGCTGCCATCTACCCGCTCACCGAGGCTACTCCCGCCGCAGAAGTGGAGCAATTAGCCAACAGGTGCCAGGAGGTGGAAAGAGAATTAAGGCTCAAAAAAGCCGCTGTCGCTAGTAAACGAAACAGTTGGGAGGAACAAACCCGTGAGCTTAAGGAACAGCAAGACAAGCGGGATGCCTTAGCCCGGCAATTAGCGGTGATTTTGACTGCTGCCGGGGGTGATGCCGGTCAGGCGAAAGCCCGCTGGCAGCAGTGGCAACAGCGGATAAACCAGCGCAAAGAACTGGCCGCTAGTTTGGACGGGCTCTTGCGCGGCTGGAGTGTCCCCGATTTAGCTAGTCTGGCCCTGAAGGCGCTTGATGCCGGCAATGCCGCGGCCCAGGTGCGGCAAGAATGGCAGGGTCTGGTTGACGCTAGACCAGGACTCCCCAGTTTGGCCATGGCCGAGCAGCGGGAAAAGCTAGAATCAGAATATGCTGAACTAGAGCAGAGTCTGGAGAAAATGCAAAAACAGCAGCAGGAGCTGGACAGTAAGATTTTTGAATTAACCAAAGAACTTAACGGTCTCTATGGCCGGAAGAGGATTAACATCGCTGCGGCCCAGGAACGGCTCGCCGAGCTCGATCAAGAGTGTGCTCGGTTGCAGCTGGAAGCCGAGGCTTTGGCTATGGCCCACCAAGAATTAGCCGCGGCGCATGATCATTTTTATAGTACCCATCGGGAACGCTTGGCAGCGGCAGCCAGCAATTATTTTCAAACGATGACGCAAAATGCCGGCCGGCAGGTAATCTTGGACGAGGAGTTCAAGGTCTGCGTCCTTGAAGCGGACGAGCAGCGGGTGGAGGTCGCTCAGCTCAGCCAAGGAGCCCAAGACCAGCTGCAAATCGCACTGCGTTTGGCGATTGCTGATTTATTGGCCGGGGATTATCAATTGCCCTTAGTTTTTGACGACCCTTTCTTGAATTTTGACCGCGAGCGGCTGGCTGAGCTGCGCAGGACCCTGACCAGACTGGCCGAGGAGCGGCAGATTATTGTCCTATCTCATCAAGAGGACTACCGAGAGTGGGGGAGGCCGATTAAGCTAGACAGGGCCACATAACCTTAAGCCTTAATGTAGCTTCAAGTAGCATCATGTCAGACTTTAATAATTAAATAATAAAAATTTTGTTCATTAAGGAGGAAAATGGTTAAAAAGGTCGAATTAATTGTTAATACTGGTTTGAATATTTAGGCCGTTTTTGAAACATTAGACAATTATATATTTGGCAACGTACTCCGAAAGGGTACTACGCAAAGCCACGGGTCTAAGGTATTTTCAATATTACGATAGCCGGGTTGCCTTGAAATCTAAGATTTCATGAAAATGAAGGCTCGTATTATTGCGGCCTTTTTTCTTTAATTACTGCAAAATTTTGGAATAAAAGGACGGGATTCATTTGTTTCGGATAAAAGTGAGCTTTATGCTGAATTAAAACAAAGAAAGGATTAAAGATTGTATCAGAAAGGGGGCCATAGAACCTTTTTTTACGAAAATGTAATCCTATCAGGCACTATGACTTTCGTATTTAGATAATAAAATGCCCGGTCCCTTATTGGAAACCATTCGTT
>JAAZDI010000062.1 GCA_012512295.1 Syntrophomonadaceae bacterium | reverse complement strand
CATATGATTCATTCTATATTAATTTAGCTAAATCCTCTTGACATAAAAACACTGAACTCAAAAGGACTCGAAAATGGCCGTATAATGCAGTATAATAAAAATCCAGAAGTGAACTCGTCCAGCTTCCGCTGAACATCGCGCTTTAGGTGGAGACTCTGCTCGACCTGAAGTTTGAGCAAGGTAACTCCCACTTAGAGAAGTAAAGATATTTTGAACTCAGATCAATGCTTAACCAAACTCATCTGAACCATGGCTTTATGTTATTTTAACTATTGAACGTCTTTAATCAAGACTCCATTGACAGGATTTGCCTAAGATTATTGCAATTTTTACTTAATAGAAATAACTAAATTAAAATTAATTGGCGAGGGGAAAAATGAATATTATTATTAAAGAAAATTACGAACAAATGAGTAAATATGCCGCCCAAATTATTGCTAACTTTATCAAAGCCAAGCCAGATTGTGTACTTGGATTAGCAACTGGAAGCACACAAATAGGCGCCTATCGGGAACTTATAAGACTACATAAAGAAGAAGGACTCGACTTTTCACAAGTTAAGACTTTCAACCTTGATGAATATCTTGGTGTGGGAATCGATCTGAGTAAACCCTATGACCTGGATCAAAGCTACGCTAGATTCATGCATGAGGAACTTTTTAAACATGTTAATATAAAAAAAGAAAATATCTATATCCCTGATGGCCTCACCAAGGAACCGAATAAATTTTGTCAATGGTATGAAGAACAAATAAAAAAAGCAGGGGGAATTGATTTACAACTTTTAGGAATCGGAAGGGACGGTCATTGGGCTTTTAATGAACCCGGCTCCTCACTTGCAACCAGAACCAGAATTCACGCTCTAACGAAAGATACACTTGATGACAATTACGAGAGTTTCTATAAAAAAGCTGGTATTGAAAGAAGTCAGATGCCCCACTTTGCCATAACGATGGGGATTGGAACAATTCTTGAAGCAAAAAACATCCTAATGATAGCGAATGGATTAAAGAAGGCCGAAGTTGTTGCCCAATGTATTGAAGGTCCTATAACTTCTCAAATAACTGCTTCGGCAATCCAACTTCACAGCGGTGGGATTACTGTTGTGCTTGACAAAGAGGCTGCATCCAAACTTAAAAACTTAGAACACTATATGCATGTAGAAAAACTAAAACGTGATTATGGCTTAGATAGTATAGCTTAAAAAAATTCTTCTTTTTCTTCCCGGGTATAAAACAGCTTCATATTTTCTTCTTCCAATAGCGAGCCCTCATTGTTTAATAGTGAGAATCGGGCCTTGTTTCTGTTAATTAATGCCTTTTCTTCCAAGGCCGCTATTTTCTTTGGTATGCCTTTAGCGGCTAGCATATTTTTGATTTTCTGAAAAAGAGCGTAATTTCCATAAAGGTATTGGCCTTCATAGAGAATTTTAGCAGCGACCATGGATTCAAAACTATCGAATTCTAGTTGACTTTCTACTCTGGAAATATCTTTGATGATATAATCGATCTCTTCATTATAACTAGGGTTTTTTCGCAGAATATTCTTCTGTTTATATATCGATAAATCAAGATGTTTAATAGTGTTGTTTCGCAAACCCTGAGTAACTACAACAATATCAAGATCGGACCCTTTAACTAGTTCTCCGGTAGATGATTCGGGTCTGGGCTCCAAATGGGCCATTTCATACACTACATCGCCGGCAATCAGGAAAGATGCCCCGGTTTTGAAAATTGTGGGATCTTCTTGGGATTCAACAATTTGTTTGATTACCTCCTGGGCGAGTTCGAATTTTCTTCTGCTTATTTCTTTTATATCCTGCTGCAGGGTTTCTGCCTTGGCTAAGATTTTTTGATAGTGTTTCTCAGTACCAATTACAGTATAACTATAGAATTCCCTCAATATTGAAGGCGAAAGCCGGGCATATCCTTCCACATGCTTATCCAGCCTTAAGTATCTCTGGCCAATTATTTTTGTGATTATTTTTTCACAGGTGTTGCAGATTTTCCATAAGAAAAACTTATCCATTCTTGTTTTTTCCAGAAGCTCTTTTCCAGTTAAAGGGCCCTGGTTATCAAGCAGCCCAATAAGCCTATCCATCAATTTATCACAGCTCCGATACAGATTGTGGCTTGTTCCTTCTAATAGTTCTATTTTATCTCAATCTGCTTAGCCTTTGCAAAATATAAACAGCCATAGGGACGCTTTCCTTTATTGTATGTGCTCTCTTCAGAAATCATTTAGTCCCTTCCTAGTCATCGATAATTTCATAGGACATCCGTTGCCTTGGATAGGCGCGTACCGGAATAAACTGCTTTGAGTAATTGACCATTAATATGATCTAGTGGTGAAGGGGCTAAGTTAGGCGAAGAGGAAAGCCTTGGGAAGTGTAGAGTGTAGATATGTAGATAAGTACATAAAACTAAATGATAACCGGAATACGATGATGATTATCCGTATTGGCCCCGAGCCAATGAGTAACCATCCGCCAGAGTTGGGCAGAGTTGGAAATTGCCTGAGGTAGTTAATCATGTTATACAAAACGATTAAAACCAACATAGTAACCGAAATAATTGAGAAGAAATCCCGATTCATTTGTATGCTGAACCCCGTTACTGACACTAATCAAGTCGAAAAAGTAATTGCTAATGTCCGCAAGCAGTATCCCGGGGCAAACCATTATTGCTATGCCTATCGAATTAGAAACGACGGCAATGTCATTGAGAAATATAGTGATGATGGGGAACCCAACGGTACCGCTGGTGTCCCCATGCTCAATGTGCTCAAGCGGCAAGATATCGTGAACATCCTGGCCGTGGTAGTCAGATATTTTGGTGGAACCCTGCTGGGTACAGGTGGGCTAGTCAGGGCCTACTCCGGGGCAGTCATCCAAAGCCTAGATCAAGCCGAGATCATAACTATGGAATATTCCTGGCAGCTTAGAATTACGGTGGATTACTGTTATTATGGTAATTTCCAAAACAAGTGCCTGCCTCTTTTAAAACAGATAGTGAATACTAATTTTGCCGATCGGGTGATAATAGAGGCTTGGATAGCCGTAGACAAGCTTAGCCGGCTGTTAAAAGTGCTAGATGATATTACAACCAGGACCGCACATGTTGAATACCTACAGCAGGATTTTATGAATTGAAAGTAACGCCCCTTTCACCGTAAAGAGAGTGGTCAATCCATTTAAATGATTCGTCCATATTCCCCACCATAGTAAATCCACTTGGGTTACAGAAAGGACACTTATTTATTTTCTACCAGATCCTGTTTTAGTAAAAAGAGTTTTCCTGTTTCAAATCGGGAAACCTATATTGTACTATAGAGTTAAACTCTAGATTTAAAAATAACCTTGGCCAATTGTACAATAACCAAACGACAATATTTAATAACGTATCTTCCCAGACTGGTAGAATGCGCAAGTATTAATTAACCTGAAAAGAGGTCAAAAGGTGGGGCAGTAACAATGTACAAAAAAGTGACCATCTACTACTTTACTGGTACCGGCAACTCCTATCGCGTCGCCTCCTGGATGAGAGAAATTGCGGTCGCCCAAGAGATAGACACCCACGTCACCTCCATCAACAGTGCCCGACCGACCGAAGAAATAGAGAAAGGACCGGAAAACCTTCTTGGCCTAATCTTTCCCACCCATGGCTTCACCGCCCCTTGGTATGTCATTTATTTTGCTCTGAGGCTTCCTCGCCGCAGTAAAACGCACGCTTTTGTTACCCCTACCCGAGCCGGTACAAAAATTATTGGTTTCCTGCCCGGTATGGAAGGCACCGCTGGATACCTTATAGCACTTATACTTCTTCTAAAGGGTTATACTCTACAGGGAGTACAGGCTATAGACATGCCATCGAACTGGATGGCCCTCCACTGGGGCCTACACCCGATCAACGTAACCGCCATTATCGAGCGTGCCCGAAACAAAACCACTGCCTGGTTCAAGGAACTGTTGGCTGGCAGGAGAAAGCTAGGTGGATTCATCCCGTTACTATTGGGTCTCGCTCTCATTCCCGTTTCCTTTGGCTACCTCATATATGGTCGTTTCTACTTGGCCAAAATCTTCTTTGCCTCAGAGAAGTGCAACGGCTGCGGTCTCTGCGTCAAATATTGCCCCACTCGCTCGCTCACTCTCCGGGGCGAACAAAATAAGCGTCCCTTTTGGAGTTTCGCCTGCGAAAGCTGCATGCGCTGCATGGGGTTCTGCCCCCAGAGAGCTATTGAAGCCAGTCAACCCTTTGCTTGGCTGCTAGGGTTCTTAACCTCTGTCCCCGTTAGTTATTATTTACTTAAATGGCTCACTGAGCTTGTTCCCGGCATGTACATGGTCATCAACTACTGGCCTGGAGCTATTATCAACTACGCTTATTTTTTACTGTCAGTCTATCTTGCCTACCACCTATTCAATTGGCTCATTCGGGTTCCCTTAATTAATAAGCTTTTTACCTACTCAACCCTCACTCACTACTACCGACGTTATCACGAACCTAGAACAAAATTGAAAGATTTGCAGGAAAAAGAGAACATAGATTAAACAATCTAAAGAACAACGGTAGGCCGGTACTGATAGCAACAAAACTGACGCCACGCAACAGGAATACCGAACTTAGTTCGCGGTAATGAAAATTTATCGAAGTCAACAAATCATTTGTGCTTTATAAGATCCCGTTTCAAAATAAAATCCTATGTTAGTGAATAATACTAACATAGGAAGCTGGAGAGTGAATTCACTCATTTCTTGTGTTTTTGAGTTATACGATAGCATTCAATAACTTTATCCTGCTCTCGAACAACATAAAAGACAGCATAGTTTTTCACTGGTAGCATTCGGTATTCTTCCTCCAAAGCCCTCACCGGACGGTAAAGCTTATGAGCGTAAGGGTAACTCCCTATCAACAAATTTTTAACGATGTTGGTCAAAAAGGATTGGATTTCCATCCGGATCAATAATTACGAAATATCCTGGTCCATCCGTTGAATATCGACTTCTTCAACAATCTCTATTCCATTATCGCGAAATCTTTCTTGCAGCACTCGAACATCTTCAAACGGATTGATTTCTTCTGCATTACTGTTCCATCCAGGATTGAACGTCAGGGTGTTTTTTTCAAACATTCCCTGAAATAAACCAATGATACAATCATCATTTTTCATAATCAGCCAGTTTTGTTCTATATTTCCTCCGAAAGGAGTGAATCTTAGTTTTTCATAGAAGGCAACAGATGCCTTAATATCTTTAACCGCTAAACTAATCGAAAATGCACCAAGACTCATGATCATACCTCTTTTCGTGTAATGCTCATAATCTCTTAGGATTAGGTTCATATCAGGCTCCGCTGTAACAGTTTTTTGCTTGGTTTACACAATCATTTCTATTTGAAAATCGCTCTCTGGTATTGACAAACAATTATTTTTGTGTTATATTATTTTTTTAGATATATTGACTTGACTAATAAATTTGATATACTTCTTTTTAGAATAGTAGCCTTATGAATTAAAAGCACTATTTAAAAAGGAGAATTATCAATGGAAGAAAACCAGATCAGCCTTACAGCGATAATGAGTGCCTACATTCGAGCCTTCCATGCTATGTACGATACCCCCAAGATCTTTGATGACTTTCTAGCCTATAGTTTTATTCCTCAAGAACGGCGAACAATTATAGAACAAGCCCTAGTGAAATCGCTTCAATTAAAAGAGCCTGAACGCGCTGCATTATGCCCTGATCAAGCAACCGCTTTAGCCTGGGTAATCCGCACTATGACTGGTCCAGCCACCACTCTTAGCCGTTCTCGCTATACAGAAGATAATCTTAAAAAAGCAATCAGTAAGGGTATACGGCAGTATGTAATCCTAGGGGCCGGGCTGGATACCTTTGCCTTTCGCTACCCGATATTAACTGAGCAACTTCAGGTATTCGAGGTTGACCATCCCGCTACGCAGACCTT
>JAAZDI010000061.1 GCA_012512295.1 Syntrophomonadaceae bacterium | reverse complement strand
GGTTAAAGTTCGTTCCAGCTATATAGAATTAGGATATCGTGATAAGTTGTTTAAATTAGGCGATGAATTTTTTGTGGCGAACCCCATAAACCTGTTTGTCTTTTTTAAATGCTTTTTCTTTGTTTTCATACATCTCAACCAGGTATTCCAATTCGGCCAGACGGTTGTGTTCTTGACGTTTAGCCTTTTCTGCCAAGGCTTTTCGTTCAATATGTTTTGTAATAAAGTAAACACCGATAAAAAAGCAAAGTTTTACTGTCGCATAAAACCCTACAAAGATAAAGAAGATCGTTTTCAAACTCATGAATAATACCTCCCCCTAAATATTAAGAATATTAAGAATTATATTTGTCATTTGCTTTAATTTGTGAATATGCAAAAGCAATGCCTGAATAAATGCTGTTAAGCCAATCCATACAAAATTATTTGAAAAAACTTAGCCATATATTAATTATGGACATATAGATAATTCCCCGGATTGTTGGTATTGCTGGAGTTAGGGACACATTGGTTTGTTATAACGACTGTCTATAAAGTGCTTGTAAATAAGAAAAGCCTTCCCATTAATCGATTGGGAAGACTTCATGCTCAAATACTCACGTTCTCAGTTGGAACGTGACCGTTCCGCTATAGATGGGTTAGCCTTGAATACCCTGGAAAATCTAAGGTTTAAAGAACATCCTTATCTTGGTTTAAGTGTTACAATTCCGTTCCGTTTTGGTGCTGCTCCGATCCAATTAGAATGTTGTATTGTTTCATCTTACGGACAATAGTGGAATGAGTAACCCCCAAAATTTCTGCCGCCCGCCGAGTGCTTTTCCCAACCCGGAGAGCACGAGTCACTAACTCCTTTTCTACCGTTTCCTCTGCCTCTTTTAGGGTTGTTAGTCCAAAGACTTGTACTGCTTGGGGGCTAGTCAGGGTTCTCCTAGATAAAGATGGAGGTAGATGCTTCTCGGTGATCACCTCGGTATTGCTTGTAACTACCAGACGCTCTACTAAATTCTGCAGCTCGCGAACGTTGCCAGGCCAACTATAGCTTTCAAAGATTTGATATACTTCCGGGGCGAGACGACGTTTAAACCCATACTTATCATTACATATTTTCAAGAAATGATTCGTCAGGGGCAAAATGTCTTCCCTACGTTTACGGAGTGGTGGAATTTCCATAGGCACGACATTAAGGCGATAATAAAGATCTTCCCGGAATTGCCGGCTTTGAACCATTTGCCATAGGTTTTTATTGGTTGCGGCAATTATTCGGACATTCAACTTAATGGGTTGAGAACCCCCAACTCGATATATTTCTTGTTCTTGCAGGGCTCTAAGTAATTTCACTTGAAGGTTTAACGGAATCTCAGCTATTTCGTCCAGTAACAGGGTCCCATTATTCGCTAATTCAAAGATACCGGTTCTGCCTTCCCGCACCGCCCCTGTAAATGCGCCTCGTTCATAACCGAACAACTCTGATTCCAGTAACGTTTCCGGGATAGCGCCACAATTTATTTCAATAAAGGGTCCATCCCGGCGCGGACTCACCCGATGAATCATTTTGGCAATAACTTCTTTGCCGACTCCCGATTCTCCGGTAATTAATACTGTAGAATCAACCTTAGCTACATGAAGAGCCATTTCAATTACGCGTTGCATGGCCAGACTAGAAGCCACTACTTCAGAAGTCGCGACAAACCTTGCCCGCCATTCTTCCAATTCTTGGAGATACCGGCGGCTAAGTTCATTGGTTTGTTGTACCTGTTCCCTCAAATCATTCAATTCAGTCATATCACGTAAATTAGTGACTATTCGAACAAGTTGGCCTTTTTCATCAAAGACTGGGATACTGGTAGCTAGTATCTGCTGGCCGCCCGGTGTGTTTTGCGTCATTGAAATCGGCACCCGGCGTTCTATAACGCTATTAATGACCGGGACAATCAATTGCGCAATCCCAGATAGGTTGAAAATTGAGCGTCCGGTCAGTTCTTCTACCGGTATGCCCAACAATTTGCCGAAACTAGGACTAACTCGCAAAAAGCAGCCTTCATCATCACAGATGGCTAAACCATCGTGGGAAAATTCGAGAATGCTTTCTAATTCGTGATTAAGTGCCTGGACAGTACGAAGCTCATTTTGGGCCGCCTCAAGTTCAGATAAATCTTGAAAAACAGCAACAACTCCTACCACCTCATCATTAACCCAAATTGGACGTCGGTTTGTCAACACTAAAGCCCGGGGCAATTGCCTTTTTTGCGTCATCTGAGCTTGACCCGATTGAACTACATCCATCAACGTGCTTTCTGGATCAACCTCACTGATATGCCGGCCGATAGCCTGATCCCTAGGAAATCCAAACATAACTTCCGCAGCTGTGTTGTAATGGGTGATGAAGCCATTTTTATCAAGGGCTATAATTCCATTATGGGCCGAATCCATTACTGTATATAGGCGATTTAAAGTTGTTTCAAATACTTCAATTACTGCATCTACTATTTTTAATTTAGATAAAACACCCAGCGGGAACCCATTATCATCGATTGCAATTATCCAGGAATTAGGAAGCTTTAAGGCCATTTCCAAGGTAACGTTTAAAGATACTGAACACCAATCGCGATTTATTAACGAAGAAATAGATTCGTCTGATCTCAACCATTTTGCTTGCAGTAATTCTTCGTAAACAATTACCCCTTCAATTTGTCGGCTAGAATTAATAACTACTACCGCATCAGATCCTGTGTGGTTAAATGTTTTTTGAACCTCATGAACTGTTTGGCTGTCGGATAAAATGATTTGACCGGAAGAAAGAATATCCCCCAGCCTTTTTTTCATCCCTCCCACCCCCATTTATATAAATGTAATATTCTAAATTAGCTAAATAGATTAATCAATTGAGTTCTTTATATCGTAACATGAATACCCAAAGCAGACAATGGCGGGGATAAACTTGGTGTCAATATTCAGTGAAAATGTCACCTAAAACTAGTCTTCTTTATTCAGTAAAAATGTCACCCAGTGATATTTTTTTGAGGTAGAAGATGCATTATGGGGCATCCTCTACCAGACT
>JAAZDI010000060.1 GCA_012512295.1 Syntrophomonadaceae bacterium | reverse complement strand
TTGGTTAATCACCCTTAACCTGGTCATCTCCATTGGTGTCATGTTGAATATCTCCTCTCTCATAGGTGACATTTTATCAGAATAAATTCAACATGACATTATCACAGAATAACGACATTTTCTAATGCGATAGCTTGACAACTATCTGCGAAGGGATTATACTACATATCGTGAGCTAGGAAATGCGGCAGTGGCGGTATTGGCAGACGCGCTAGATTCAGGGTCTAGTGGCTCTTGGGGCCGTGGGGGTTCAAGTCCCTTCTGCCGCACCAATTGAATGTTAACCGAAGTCAATTAAACATTAGACTTCGGCTTTTATTTTAATCAGAAATATGTACCTGTATCTGAGTAAAAAAGTATTTTCTTTTTGACCCAAAATTATTATCATAGTATTAATGTTTATTGAGGGATTAGTAATGATAAAGATATACAGTAATGTATACATATAATGTATACGAGTTTGTGCAAAAACCGACAATTATTGACATCGGGTTAGGGTTTGTGGCACAATGCTTGTTATAGAAAGGAGGGATATAGGGAATGACTAATCAATTTGCGGGTATAGGTGTCTTTTTTTTAGTAGCACTAATTTTTGGAATTGCAGCGATAGCGACTGCTCGGTTAATTAATCCAAAACGACCAAACCCTATCAAACAAGATACTTATGAATGTGGTTTGAAAACTGAAGGAGAAACTTGGGTTCAATTTCGTTCACAATATTTCTTATATGGTCTGGTGTTTGTGGCCTTTGACGTTGAATGTGTATTTCTGTATCCTTGGGCAGTCAAATTTCAAAGCCTTGGCTTATTTGCTTTTATTGAAATGATCATTTTTATCGCGATTTTATTATTAGGTCTGTGGTACGCTTGGAAGGAGGGTGCTTTAGAATGGGTATAAATGTCGAGCAACCGGCAGATGCCAAGCAGTTACTTAAGCACAACATTATTTTAACCTCAATTGAGAAAGTATTAAACTGGGGTAGAGCTCATTCTTTATGGCCGTTGACATTTGGAATAGCCTGTTGTGCGATAGAAATGATGTCGACTACAAATTCACGCTATGATCTTTCCCGTTTTGGTTCTGAATTATTTAGACCATCACCGCGACAAGCAGATTTAATTATAATTCCTGGATCAGTTAACAAAAAACTTCAGCCTTTAGTTGAAAGGGTATACAATCAAATGGCTGATCCAAAGTATGTTATCGCTATGGGCAATTGCGCCATTAGTGGTGGCCCATACCGCGATTCATATACGGTTTTACCTGGGGTAAATACCTTTCTTCCAGTAGATGTCTATATACCTGGCTGTCCCCCACGACCGGAGGCTTTGATTGACGGGGTATTGAAACTTAGAGAAAGAATTATGCATCCCGAAAGAGCGGTTAAGGTGAGTCAAGATGAGCAATAACTTAATGCATCCTGAAATAATTAGTAAACTGGCCTCACGATACTTTAGCCTCACAATAATTCCCGATCAACATACGACGAAAATTCAGGTTGAAGAAAACGATATGGTATATCTGATGGAGCAATTAAAAAATGCTCCAGAACTACATTTTGAGCTGCTACTTGACATTACTGCGGTTGATTATAAAGACCATTATATGATTGTCTATAACCTCTTTTCATTAAAACACGGCCATAAAATTATGGTAATGTGTCGGATTGCACATGAAAATCCCTCTATCGTAACTATATCCGATCTTTACCCGGCTGCCGAGGTGTTAGAGTGTGAGGTTTATGATCTTATGGGAATAGAATTTATTAGTCATCCCAATTTGCGACGGATATTACTTTCAGAAGATTTTGAGGGATATCCTTTAAGAAAGGATTTTAAAAATTAATTTGACTATCCTTGATTGGAGGTGAGTCAGTGCCAAGAACTCAGGAATTGAATTTGAATATGGGACCGCAACATCCTAGTACTCATGGTGTTTTTCGATGTGTCATAACCCCTGATGGAGAGACAGTGACTAGGGTGGAAAACCATATTGGCTATCTGCACCGGGGAATAGAAAAAATCGCTGAATCAAAAACCTATCCTCAATTTATTCCGTACACTGACCGAATGGACTATCTTTGCTCGATGGTTTATAACCAGGGTTATGTAGAAACCATTGAAAAAATGCTGGGTATTGAGGTGCCTGAGCGCGCAGAGTATATTCGGGTGATCATGGCGGAACTGTCTCGGATCGCTTCACATCTAGTTATGGTGGCCACTATGGCTATTGATTTAGCTGGTACCTCTAACTGGATGTATTGCTTCCGGGAAAGAGAGAAGATCTTGGACCTTTTTGAGATGACTTGTGGGTCGCGGATGACCTTTAGTTATATGCGAATCGGTGGAGTGGCTGAGGATCTTCCCGAAGAGTTTATTCCGGCCTGTAGAAAATTTATTAACGAGTTTCCGGAAAAGATGAATGAAGTTCACGAATTATTGACGGGTAACGAGATTTTTCAGGCTCGGACCAAAGGGATAGGTATTTTGCCCCCGGATATGGCTGTGGCTTACGGTGTTACTGGGCCAAACTTACGCGCCAGTGGTGTTCCTTATGATGTCCGCAAAAATCAACCTTATAGTATTTATGATCGATTTGATTTTAAACTGCCCGTCCGTTTTAACGGCGATTGTTTTGACCGGTACCTTCTTCGTTTTGATGAAATGGAACAGAGCTGCCGAATTATTGAACAAGCTTTAGATAGCTTGCCGGAAGGTGAGATAAAGGGTAAAGTACCCAAGATGATCAAAATTCCGCCAGGCGAGATTTACCATCAGGTAGAGTCATCCAAAGGAGCATTGGGTTTTTTCTTGGTTAGTGACGGTTCCAATAAGCCATATCGATTACATGTTCGCGGCCCATCATTTGTCAATATGGGTGTCTTTCCGGAATTGGCCAAAGGCTGGAAAATACAGGATGTTATATCAATACTAGCTTCCCTTGATCCCGTTCTGGGTGAGGTGGATAGGTAAGGAGCAGTGGGCATGGAACTACTCGAACGCCTTTTTGTAAATATTGCTGGATTAGCCCGAACGCTTATGGCGGGGTGGTCGTTACCGAATAGCATCATTGAATTAGTGGTATTAATCTTAGGGATTATCGCCATAATCGGCTTGATTATTGTTGATGCGATAATTTTAGTTTGGTTAGAACGAAAAATAGCCGGATTTATTCAAGAACGTCCGGGACCGAATCGGCTGGGACCGGCCGGAGTCTTTCAAACGATAGCTGATACCTTTAAGTTATTAGGGAAAGAGGATGTGATTCCGCGTTCTGCAGACCGTTGGGTCTTCAGGCTGGCCCCCCCTTTGGTCTTTGTCCCGGCGATAATGCTCTATGCGGTTATTCCTTTTGGCAAGGATATGGTACCAGTTGATCTTAATGTGGGCCTTTTCTATTGTTTTTCGATCGCATCATTGGGCACCATGTCATTTTTGATGGCCGGGTGGGGTTCCCATAATAAATACTCTCTCCTCGGCGGAATGCGGACTGTCGCCCAAATGATCAGTTATGAAATCCCGCTCCTGCTCTCTGTGCTTGGGGTAGTGATGATTGTTGGTTCACTAAACCTTTCAGATATTGTCGCGGCTCAAAAAAATGTTTGGTTTATCATAATTCAACCGGTTGCATTTATAATCTACTTAATCGCCGCCACAGCTGAGCTGAACAGAGGGCCATTTGACCTCCCCGAGGGAGAACAGGAACTCGTCGCCGGAGTCTATACTGAATTTAGTGGGATGCGCTGGGCGCTTTTTTTCCTGGCCGAGTATACTAATATGGTTGCTACGGCAGCCATCGCCGTTACCCTGTTCTTTGGCGGTTGGCACGGTCCATGGTTACCTTCTTGGATGTGGTTTTTCCTAAAAGTTTATCTTATTATCTTCTTTTTTATGGTCATTAAATGGACTTATCCCCGCATTAGAGTGGACCATTTGATGCATTTTGGGTGGAAATTTTTGATTCCTCTGTCTTTGGCTAATCTACTGCTAACCGGAGTAGGGATTGAGATTTATCGGTTTATGAGGGGGTGAGCAAATGTATGGAGAAGGTCTTATCAAGGGATTAAGGGTAACCTTAAAACACTTTTTTGGTCCGCATCTTACCCAGTATTATCCAGAAGAACGACCAATTCTCCCTCCTCGGTTTCATGGCTTTCTTGCATTTGACCCGGAGAATTGTATTGTCTGTGGACTTTGTCAGACTGCCTGTCCTAACCGCGTTATTTCTTTAAAGTCTGAAAAAGGTGGGGAAGACGGCAAGAAAAGAATACTTACCGAATATGTGTTGGACTTTCGCTATTGTATGTTTTGTGGCTTGTGTATTGAGGCGTGCCCAAAAGGCTGCTTAAAATTTACTCATGAGTTTGAAAAAGCAACGTATCACCCAGATGAAATAAGCCAAGTAATGTTCAGGAAGAAGGTGGAAGAATGAGTGTATCAACCATAGTATTTTGGATTATTGCGGCGGTAGTTTTAGGATCAGCGATATCCGTCGTCACTGCTCAGAATCTGGTACATGCAGCCCTATTTATGGTGCTCACCTTCTTCGGCGTCTCAGGCTTATATGTTTTACTTGAAGCAGACTTCTTGGCAGTGGTTCAAATATTAATTTATGTTGGAGCTATCGCTGTTTTGATAGTTTTTGGCGTGATGCTGACCCAAAGAAAAGGTATGGAAGAAACAAATGTTTCATCTAGCCATAAATGGGTAACCGGGATTTTAGTCACGATTTTAATGGTAGGTTTTGCCTATGCGGTTACTCGGACACCTTGGCAGGTAAGTGATCATGCGGCCCCTGAATCAACGGTCGGTCTAATAGGTGAGTTAATGCTAACTAGATTTGTAATACCTTTTGAAATCGTAGGTATTTTATTGCTAGTAGCCGTACTCGGAGCGATTATCCTGACGAAAGGAGCGAGGAGATTGCCATGATCATTACCCTCAATCACTACCTGCTTCTGGCGGCAATGCTTTTTTGTATTGGTTTATATGCGGCCCTAGCTAAAAAAAATGCTATATCGATTTTAATGGGTATTGAGTTGATGCTTAATGCCTGTATCATTAATCTGGTAGCATTTAACCGGTTTATGGCTCCAGACATGGTAGTGGGACATGTTTTCGGCATCTTTGTCATTGCCTTGGCTGCAGCGGAGGTTGCCGTTGGTCTGGCTTTGGTTCTGACCGTATACCGAGACTTACTATCAGTCAATATAGATGATTTTAACTGGTTAAAATGGTAGGCTTTTTTCAGAATAAGGCAGGTGAAATTTGCTAGAATGACTCAATTTGCAATAGACAATTCCTGGTTAATCCCCTTCATGCCGGCCTTGGCCTTTATTATGATTGTTTTTTTCCTTCGTAAAGCACCCCAGGCTAGTGCCCTGTTTTCGATAGCTTGTATTTTTACCTCTTTTGTTCTGGCTTTGGGCGTAGTGGGAGGAATCCTGGCGAATCCGACCACCACTGAACATAGCGTTACGTGGTTTAGTATGCCGGGGGTTTCGCTGGAGATGGGGACTCTGATTGACCCGATCTCTGGCATGATGGTATTTGTGGTGACCTTAATCGCGCTGCTTGTTCAGATATATTCAATAGGTTATATGGAAAATGATCCCGGTTACTCAACTTATTTTGCCTATCAATCATTGTTTGCGATGTCTATGCTGGGACTAGTTGTGTCCAATAATTTTTTGCAGATGTTTGTTTTTTGGGAACTGGTTGGTCTATGTTCCTATTTGTTAATTGGTTTCTGGTTTTACAAACACTCAGCTCGCGAAGCCGCCAAAAAGGCTTTTATCACTAACCGGGTTGGTGATTTTGGTTTTTTGTTGGGAATTCTGTTTTTACAAATTCTTTTTGGTACTCTTAATTTTACCGATTTAGCCGATATTATTCCTACATATACAAATATCGGTCTCTTGACTGTAGTTGCCTTATTAGTTTTTGCCGGGCCGATTGGCAAGTCCGGTCAATTTCCCCTGCACGTTTGGCTGCCTGATGCAATGGAAGGACCTACGCCAGTAAGTGCGCTTATCCATGCCGCAACCATGGTCGTGGCCGGGGTTTATTTAATTGCGCGAGCCTTCTTTTTATTTGTTGCGGTCCCGAATGCCCTCATGGTTATTGCTTATGTGGGGGGCTTTACAGCTTTCTTTGCCGCCACAATTGCGATCACCCAAAACGATATTAAACGCATTTTAGCCTACTCTACTTTAAGTCAGTTGGGCTATATGGTGATGGCCTTGGGAGTAGGCGGCTTGACCGCGAGTATGTTTCACTTGATGACCCACGCTTTTTTCAAGGCCTTATTATTTTTGGGTGCTGGCAGTGTTATCCACGCCCTGCATAATAAACAAGATATTTGGGAAATGGGGGGGCTGGCCCCGAAAATGCCCGTAACCACCAAAACTTTTGTTATCGCCGCTTTGGCTTTAGCCGGTATTTTCCCTCTAGCCGGGTTTTGGAGTAAAGATGAGATTCTACTAGCTGCTTTGAGTAATGGTTATACCGGTCTATATTTAATCGGCACATTTGTTGCTTTTCTCACAGCCTTTTATATGTTCCGGTTAGTATTTGTCGCCTTTTATGGCGAGCCTAATCCAGAAAACCATCCGCATGAATCACCAAAGGTAATGACTGTTCCTTTAATAGTTCTTGCGTGTTTGTCGGTAGTCGGCGGATTAGTTGGTATGCCTTGGTTGAAAACTAATTTTGGCAGTTACATTTATTTTGGCGAAGCGCATCATGGTTATAGCTTAAGCATTATGCTTACTTCAACGTTAGTGGCCTTAGCGGGAATCTATCTAGCCTACTTAATGTACTACAAAAAAACTATCTCAGCCGAGGCAATTGCTCATCGATTTCAGCCGATCTACAAGCTGCTCTATAACAAATACTATATTGATGAAATTTATCAATGGTTTATTAACCGGGTGGTGGATGGAGCCGGCCGGGTAGCCTACTGGGTTGATCTATACGTGGTTGATGGAGTTGTTAATGGTCTTGCCAACGGAACCAAATGGGGAGGCTATTTGGTTCGTTACTTGCAAACTGGACAAACTCAGCATTATGGGATGGTCCTGATTGCCGCCGTAGTAGTAATTGTTATCTTATTAGGTTTAATCGACCCTTCAATGGGGATTTTTGCCGGGGGAGGTGCTAAATAATGAATTTTTTAACTGAACCTAGCTTCCCCTATCTATCAGTCATCCTGCTCACTCCGCTTGTCGGCGCATTAGCCACGATTTTTGTCCCACGTGAAGAGGTTTGGACAATTAAAGCGGTAGCAGCGATATCAACCCTGGTCTCACTTGTGCTAAGCTTACTAATTTATATTGCCTATGATCCAGCAGTTGGTGGAATGCAGTTTAAGGAAGATATTCTTTGGATTCGTGACCTAGGAGTCAGTTACTCGCTTGGGGTTGACGGGATTTCCTTGCCCTTACTCCTCTTAACGAACCTGATCGGTTTTTCAGCCGTATACGCTTCTTGGAACGTTAAAGAACGGGTTAAAGAATTCTTTGTTTTGCTACTTATCTTAATTACCGGGGTTATGGGTACTTTCTTAGCCCGTGATCTATTTATCTTTCTGTTGTTCTATGAAGTAGTAGTCATACCCATTTACATTATGGTGATTATCTGGGGTAGCACCAAACGAGTGACCAAAGAATATGCCGGGATGAAACTGACAATTTACCTTTTGATTGGAAGTGCCTTTCTCTTAGCCGGCATGATTGCGTTATATGTTAATGCCTATCAACTAACCGGGGTTCGGACAATGGACATCGAATCCTTAATGTTAGTGTCTTTTCCTGAACAGTTTCAGATTATCGGGTTTTTGCTAATAGCAATTGGTTTCTGTACCTTAATCTCCATGTGGCCTTTCCATTCCTGGTCGCCCGATGGTTATGCCGGTGCTCCGACAGCGGTGAGTATGATTCACGCCGGGGTTTTAAAGAAAATAGGCGGATATGGACTTATTCGGATCGGTCTATTCATTTTACCGGCCGGGGCTAAGTTTTGGGCTCCTCTAATTGCCATATTGGCAGTGGGCAATGTTGTTTATGCGGCCTTGATTTGCTTGGTACAGAAAGACTTAAAATATGTTGTTGGTTATTCAAGTGTTAGTCACATGGGCTATGTCTTAATTGGTTTTGCTGCACTAAATATAGTCAGTATCAACGGAGCAGTAGCCCAGATGTTTGCCATGGGGTCATGGCTGCCTTGTTCTTTGCGATGATCGGTAATCTGTATGAAAAAAGCCATACCCGAAATATTTCGGATTTCGGAGGTTTGGCTAATCAGGTGCCAATTCTGGCGGTCGGGTTTATGCTTGCTGGCTTTGCTTCCCTTGGTTTGCCCGGACTGGCCAGTTTTCCGGCTGAGTTCACGATTTTTGTCGGTGCCTTCAACGTTTATAAAGAATTCACTGTCCTGGCGATCAGTGGGATAATTTTTACAGCAGTCTATATTTTGCGAATGCTTGGAAATATCTTGTTTGGGCCAAGCAAACCCGAATGGGATAAATTGACAGATATTAAAGGGCCAGAGTGGGTGCCTTTGCTAGTACTCGGCTCGGTTTTGGTTGTTTTTGGCATTTTCCCATCTCTGCTAATGGATATGGTTAATAGTGGAGTTACCTCTCTGTTTGCCAAACTTGGCCCTAGCGCGATCGTAGGAGGTGGCTTCTAGTGGATTATACATTACTTGTGCCAGAAATCTTTGTCGCTTCTTTAGCCTGCTTATTGCTCATCCTTGGTTTAATTGCACCGAAGGGTGAAAAACGAGGCCTAGTGTTATTTGCAATTGTGGGCATAATTGCTTCCATCGTGGTTGTTGCGGCGCACTTCAATATGTTCGATGGTTTTCTGGGGCGGATGTACCTGGTCGATTCTTACGCCAGCTATTTCAAGGTACTATTCTTAGTTTCTGTCTTGTTAGTCTGTCTTACCACGACCAGTTATTTTAAACCTTTGGCCGGCGAAGGTAGCGAAGCTTATGCCATCATGCTGTTTGCTACCTTAGGGATGATGATTTTGGTTTCCGCTGGCGAGCTCATTACGCTGTACGTTGGCATGGAATTAATGACAATTTCTTTTTATATTCTTACCGCCAATTTAGCCGGTGAGGATGCGCGGTCGTCGGAAGCTGGGTTGAAATACTTGATTCTCGGGGCAGTATCTTCGGCCGTCATGCTTTATGGTTTTACTTTGCTTTATGGTGTAACCGGCACTACCCTTATTCATCAGATTGCATTGCATAGTGACAGCAGTCCGGCCTTCTGGTTGGGGGTAGTTTTTGCCCTTTCCGGTTTTGGGTTTAAAGTAGCCATGGTACCCTTTCATATGTGGGCTCCCGAGATTTATGAAGGTGCTCCACCCCCAGTTACTATTTTTCTAGCTGTTGCCTCCAAGGCGGCCGGTTTTGCTGTTTTTGTGCGCGTTTTTCTGACCGCTTTTCCGTACCATGCCGATCACTGGGTACCAATAATTGCTTTTTTAGCAGCAATTACTATGATTTTAGGTAATCTAGCGGCTATACCTCAACAAAATATTAAACGAATGCTGGCTTATTCGAGTATTGCCCAGGCTGGTTATCTCCTAGTCGGCCTTGTGGCGGCAAACCAGTTAGGCGTTAAAGGCATTCTGTTTTACACGATGATCTACGTCTTCGCCAATGTCGGTGCGTTCGCCGTGACGATTGTCTTCAACAACGTTTCAGAGAGTGATGATATTGCTGATTATTCTGGCTTAGCCCAGCGTTCACCACTATTGGCTGCCACATTATTAATATGTATGTTATCGATGGCCGGGATTCCTCCCCTAGCCGGGTTCGCTGGCAAATTTTACTTGTTTTCAGCCGTTATTGATCAAGGATTTTTATGGCTGGCAATTATTGGCCTAGTTATGAGCATGATTTCAGTTTATTATTACTTATCGGTCGCCCGGGTGATGTACCTTGGTCAAGTAACTGACTATAGCGCGATTAAGGTAAATGGTTCAATGAAGTTGCTTTTGTACGGTTGTATGATTCTGAGCATTATTTTGGGGGTTTATCCAGATGCATTGGCCCAAATTGCTAATACTGCCGCTAAGTTTATGTTTTAGAGGCACAGTGTTTTAACTAAGGTCAGTGATTAACGATTTACATCATTAATTAACCCTTCCTTCGGGAAGGGTTCAGCCATTTTTGATGATTCCGGCAAAAATCTCCTGTATCTAAGTCAATTATTTAATCGTTAATATGTAAGAGGGGGTTTTTTGGCTAGATAAAGGACGTGAGTTAGTGCAAACGTTTTCTAAAGAAGACGACTTAATCAGACGAGCCAAGGATGATCCCGATGCTTTTGGAGAGCTTTACGAGATGCACTTTCGCCAGATATATCGGTACGTTTATAGTCAGGTGAGAAGTCATCCGGAAACTCAAGACATTGTATCGGATACCTTTCTGAAGGCCTTGAGGGCGATCGAATCTTATACTCCCACTGGTAAGCCATTTATCGTATGGCTATACCGGATTGCCCGAAATACGACTATTGATTATTTTCGGCGGGCCAACCGGGAAGTTGAGGTAGATTGGTTGGAATTAATGGCTGAGGAAGCTCAACTTGAACAGATAGAGTATCGCGATTGGTTGGACCAGGCAATGAAACATTTGACTGAGGACCAACGAGTCATCCTTCGACTACACTACATACAAGACATGAAGATTAAAGATATTGCAAAAGTTACCAATCGTACTGAGGGTGCAGTTAAGGCCATGGCTTTAAGGGCTATTGGTCGGCTTCGATCGGTAATGGTGAAAGAAGGGGTGACTTATGGAGCATAGAGAAATCCGCCAATTGCTGGAAAATGAAATTATGGATGAACAAAAAAAGATTGATTTCTTAACTATTGAGCAGGAATTGTATGAATATTTTAACAGTCAACCTTCAGAGGACTTTCGCCAACAATTAAAACAGTTTCTTTTAAAAGAGGCGGAGGCAACTAGAAAGGCAAAAATACGCGGACTTAAGGATACTATTATTAGATTTTGGCCGGTCGCAACCGTTGCTGCAGTAGCAGTAATAATGGTACTTTCATTTGTCAATTCACAGGTCTGGAAAAAGCATTGGCCAAGTTTCCAAGGTCCTGACAACGGGGCAATATTAGTTAGCTTAAAGGATGATGCAGTTTTCCCGGAAAGCCAGGAAGTAAAAAGTCAGGAAGTAAGCAGAAGTAGTGCTGTTGAAAACAGTATCAATAGTGACAGTAGCAATGATAGTAAGGCCAATTCATATGCCCAGAAAACCGCCGTAGAATCGGCTATGATAAGAGCCCTTAGTCAGCCTGATCAGCTTGACAATCAAGAGAAGGTAATTACTCCAAACAATTATACTGCTGATTCAGCAGCTTCTAGGAACAAGGAAGATGTTTTTTCGGAGTCGCTTCCAATGAGTGCATCGGGTGAATCGGGCACATCAGCGCCCTGGCTTGGGATCAATCGTAATGAACAAACTGAGATATTATCTCATGGGATAGACTATAAGCAAGATAAAGTCAGGGTATATCGAGATAAGAATGGTTTCATAGAGACCGCGGAAGCCTGGAGCTTAGCGCAAAGGTTTGGCTTGCTCAAAGAAGGATTATTATACGAGAATGATCTGGAATATCGATTTGTCCAGGATGACCAAACTTTAACCTTATCATATAATAAAATGCCAATAAGGATCAAGCCGTGCAAAAAGCCCGAGAGGCCTTAACCACTCTTCCTTGTTTTACAATAGTACCGGAATCAGTTAGCTCGATCACCTTAGTTGAGGATGATTACGTAATCACATTTTACCAACAAATTGACGGTCTGAGACTATTAAGTGACGGTGTCCGGGTCAGAGTTGATGGGGAATCCGGTGCTGTAATCGAAATTAAGGGCCCGATTCATCAATTTGAAATCGTGGCTGAATACCCGCTTCTAACCATAGATCAAGCAGTCACAGATATATTTGAAAACAGGAAAGATGTAGATATCCAACAAGTTGAATTAATCCAATCTTTACAGTTTAATGGACCTAATGACATTCTGGCTGTTCCTGCCTATTATATAACCGGTCACTACCCTGATGGGAGGCCTTATGAAACCACAGTACCGGCAATTAAACTGCAATAATAATATAGAGAAGAGGGCCCTAGTCTTGTTTAATTTCTTTTTCTCAGTTATAATGTTATTTAGAAAGTCAAGTTCTATTTTTTAATAGAGCCGGGCCTTAGGCAGCGGGGAAAATAAAGAACCCGTGGGACTTCGTTATGTATTTAACGAAGTCCTTTTTTATTCGTATGCTTTTGCCAAAGGAGAATGGGCGATGGAAACTAAAGCTAAAGTTGCTGCCCTTTCAGTAATTTCAAATACCTTGCTGGTTATCCTGAAATTAGTCGTTGGTCTAATGATTGGCTCAGTCAGCGTGGTATCCGAAGCGATTCATTCTGGCTTAGATTTAGTGGCAGCGATGATTGCTTTCTTCTCCGTCCGCACTTCGTCTTTACCTCCTGACCAGGAACATCGTTACGGTCATGGTAAAATCGAAAATGTGTCGGGTACTATTGAAGCACTTTTAATCTTTGTTGCGGCTATTTGGATTATTATAGAGGCCGGCAAAAAAATTATCGGGAATGTTGAAATCGAGGCCGTAGGACCTGGTCTGGTGGTTATGGGGGTATCAGCCTTAGTGAACCTTGGCGTTTCCAGTATTCTGTTTAAAGTAGCAAAACAGACTGATTCCATTGCTTTGGAAGCAGATGCTCTTCACCTAAGAACCGATGTCTATACGTCGCTGGGGGTTTTTGCTGGCTTGGGTCTGATTGAGCTTACTGGCTTTGCCATTTTTGATCCTCTGGTGGCCTTTGGTGTTGCCTTGCTCATTATTAAGGCTTCTTGGGAACTTACTCGAAGAGCCTTTATGCCGTTAGTAGATGTCGCACTGCCAAACGATGATGAAGCTGTAATTACTGATATCTTGGGTGACTACCAAGTTTCAGGATCAATCATTGGTTACCATAAACTTAGAACCCGGCAAGCTGGAGCAGAACGTCATGTTGATTTACATGTCCAGTTGCCGGGAAACTTAAATCTTTCTACGGTCCACAGTCTAAGTGACTCAATTGAAAGAGACATTAAAGAAAAGCTGGCCAATACCTCTATCGTCATTCATATGGAGCCCTGCTGTAATGAAGCTAAGGATTGTGATAACTGCGAGTACCGTAAATCCATGAATTAGTCTAATAAGACACCGGCTGGCCTGATCCTCCCCTTTACTTGACAATCGGGAACCTCTCACTTATGATGTACTTAATCAAGGCTGGAGGTGAGTGGTTATATTAGGAGTAATGCGAAAGGCTTTTTACCTCGGTCTGGGTGGATTTTCGGTTACACGAGAAAAAACAGAGCAACTGATAGATGAATTAATAAATAAAAAGAACCTTAATCCAACTGAGGCTAGCGGGTTGGTTAAGGAATTAGTCGAAAAAGGCGAACAGGAACGGGAAGCGATAATTGGTTTCATTCGTAAAGAGATTGGTCAACTCCGTTCGGAACTGGGGTTAGTGACCCACTCCGAGATCAGTCAAATCGAAGATCGCTTACGAGTAATCGAGGAACGAATACAGATCCTTGAGCATAAGGTTGGAGAAAACAACCACTAACTAGCATAGTATTAATAAATTGAGTAAAAACGGGAGATAAGATACCAGGATTTTCAGCCCCTAGCTAGTCTGGCTAGGGGCATTTTCAGATTAGACTCCTATAACCACTTAACAAGCAATTCGGGAGAAATGAAATTATGATCGCGCCTTATTTTAACGAGGTCAGTGATTGGCGATTGACAGCATTATTTTTTTCGCTCCTAGTCTAGCCGGCTGACTCAGTTGAATACAAGCGTTGATTAGGGGAGGTAAATGTGCCTCTAGTTAGACGTTATCGCCATCTGACTCGATACCGTGAGATTGCTAATGTCCTGGCTCGCCACGGGTTCGGCTTTCTTTTTGACCAGGCCGGTTTACGCGATCTTCTTCAACGCAAAAGTATGGCCGAAGGGGTTAAACGCAAGGGGCACCTGACAGCCCCTGAGCGGGTGTTCCATGCTTTAAATGAATTAGGCCCTACCTTTGTGAAGATGGGTCAAATCTTAAGTACACGGCCTGATATTATTCCATGGCCCTATCTTGAACAGCTGGAAAAACTGCAAGATAAAGTTCAACCGTTTTCTTTTGCTCAGGTTCAGGAAGTTTTTTACCAAGAACAGGACAAGACACTTGACGATGTTTTTATAAAATTTGAGCCTGAACCTATTGCCTCCGCTTCTATTGCCCAGGTGCATAGAGCTTTTTTAAAAACCGGTGAAGCAGTTGTCGTCAAGGTCCAGAGACCGGATGTCCAACGCACTATTGAAATTGATTTAGAAATCCTTTTTGATCTTGCCCGTCTCCTGGAGACAAAAACAGTCTGGGGAAAACACTATGGATTAGTTGATATTGTCGAAGAGTTTGCTCAATCATTAAGAGCGGAACTTGATTTTACGGCGGAAGGACGTAATGGTGAGCGTTTTGTCAATTTATTTAAAAATGATCCGACTGTGGTAATCCCTCGGGTATATTGGGAATACTCAACCCGTCGTGTGCTAGTTATGGAATACATTGATGGCATCAAAATGTCGGCGACAGACCAGTTACGTGAGGCTGGGTATGACCTGCGGCTGATTGGCCAAAATTTTGTGAATGCGATAATCAAGCAGATTTATATATTTGGTTTTTTTCACTCTGACCCCCATCCCGGGAATCTGGCTGTTCTTCCGGGTGAACGCATAGTATTTATGGATTTTGGCCAGGTAGGTCGAATAGATGAACCGACTAAGGAAAAAGCCGTCAATTTGGTTCTAGCCATGGTCCGCTATGATATAGATGCGGTCATGCGAGGTCTGCTTGATATAGGCGTGGTCCAACGTAAAATTAACTGGGCCCATTTCCGGCGGGATATTAGTCGGTTGCAGCAAAAATATTACGGATTACCTTTTTCGGAGATTGCTGTCGGTGAGGCCCTGCGAGAGCTTGTCGATATTTCTTTTCGTTATAAAATTCGAATTCCGCCTGAATTTGCCTTGGCCATCAAGTGTTTAGTTACTAGCGAGGGGGTTTTGCAGCAATTAGATCCTCAAATTAGTCTCCTTGAATTGGCCGAGCCCTTTGCCAGACGTATTGTCCGACAACGAATGGCCCCGACGGAGATTAAGCGTACTCTTGTGCGCTCAGCCTTAGAGTTTTCTGAATTTGCCCGTCGTTTACCTAGGCAAGTGGAAAATATCCTCGGCCTAATGGAGGAAGGGGAGTTTAAAATACAGCTTGAACATCAAAATCTGCAGCGGTTTTCCCTACGCCTGAATATGATCGCGAATCGAATTACGCTTAGTATTTTAATCGCCAGTCTAATTGTTGGCTCTTCCTTGATTGTTAATCGGACTCAGGGTACGTTTCTCAGCAATTTGCCAATTGCGGAAGTTGGTTACGTTTTTGCGGCAGCTATGGGTTTCTGGCTAGTTGTGGCAATAATTCGCTCAGGTAGATTCTAGTGATAAAGAATATGATATATACCGCCAATCGCTAACCTGGGTTAAAAACATAGCGCGATTAGGTTATCAAGATGGTTGTTTGGGGAGGAAATTAATGGGTGGGACAATTGAAACCGGATGCATTGAGGCGAAAAATGATGATTCGGATAATCCGGTAATAATTCTGGGGGCTGGAACAACGGCAGCCCTGGTTGCTCAACATTTGGCTGAGAATTTCCCAGTTCTCCAAGTTGAATGGGGAACAGTTTCAGACTTCCCCTTATTTAATGTGTTAAGTAACAAACGAATTAAGAACATTCAACAACATCTAAATTGGAATAGGATAAAAGCAGCTGCGTTACTGGATTGGTCGGGTCAAATCGGAGAATTTGCCTTACGGATCAAACTTGATGATGGGGCCATTAAGACTATTTTAGGTCGAACGGTTGTGATCGCGCTAGATTGTCCGTCTAGCCCAGTTGAACTAGCCCAATTTTCTAAAGGAATAGGCGATTCCTTGCATTCGTTTGTTAATCTTTCAAATCTTAATTCTCCAAAGACTGGGTGGAGTAACCCTTCAGAAAGCTTGTCGATATTGGGCTTAATAGAAGACCATGCAGTAATCG
>JAAZDI010000059.1 GCA_012512295.1 Syntrophomonadaceae bacterium | reverse complement strand
GTCAGTACACGAGGTTATTACTATCAAAAAACATCCAACCTTTGACCCTGATAATTAAAATTTAGTAGAAAAATAGGTTTTGGCGACCCCAGCCCAATTTTCATTAGTGATTGTGCCCTGCGGGTATGGGTGGTTAGTCGGATTAATAACCCGGAATAAATACCGGGTTTTTATTTTATTTGACAAGATACAGCAATTATACGACAATTAAAAATTGAAGATTATCGAGGAGGAAAAAGCATGGGTGACAAAATAAGGGTAGTCGTAGCGGGTGCCTATGGCAAAATGGGTCGAGAAGTTGTCAAGGCAGTTTTACACGACAAAGCTTTAGAACTGGTTGGTGCGGTTGATGTTAAAGGCCGAGGGACCGATTTGGGTACTCTGGTAGGGGAAGCTCCGATTGGCCAGGAGATATCCGGAGAATTAGAAATTTTATTAAAACAGAACTGCCCTCATGTGCTAATTGATTTTACCAATCCTCAAGCTGTATTACGAAATATCCATACAGCTCTTGACAATCAAACATGCTCAGTGGTCGGAACTACCGGACTGACTGCTGAAGAATTACAAGAGATTGACCATAAAGCCAAAGAGAAAGCTCTGGGCGTATTCGTTGCACCTAATTTTGCTTTAGGGGCTGTTCTAATGATGAAATTTGCTCGGGAGACAGCCCGCTATTTCCCTCATGTTGAGATAATCGAATTACATCATGACCAAAAAGTAGATGCTCCTTCCGGAACCTCTTTGCGGACAGTAGACCTTATCTCAGAAAAACGACCGGTTTTTCGTCAAGGGGCAATCAATGAATATGAAAAGGTGGCCGGGGTCCGAGGTGGAGAAATCAACGGAATTCGGCTCCACAGTGTACGCCTCCCTGGTCTTATCGCTCATCAAGAAGTTATTTTTGGTGGTCTTGGTCAGATTCTTACTTTACGGCATGACTCAATTAATCGAGAATGTTTTATGCCAGGAGTACTGTTAGCTGTTCACAAGGTTAGACAATTACGCGGTTTAGTGGTTGGCTTGGAAGAGTTGTTAGATGATTAATATTCAAGAAGGCTATTTGTGAATTGAGTCACCGTTTTGGTCGGATTGCCATATACTGCTTATGAGAGTTGGTTAGCTAAGTGATAGCCAGGGTCAGTCGCAATGTGTTGTAACATTATATTTATTAGATTCATATGGCTTTAGCTAAGGGAGGCAATCGTTTTGGACCTAACAGGGATTCAAGTAGCGGTTTTAGGTGGAGATGACCGCGAATTGATACTAATACCGGAATTGGTTAAAATGGGAGCTAGAGTAAGGGTAGTCGGATTTCCTCAACGCCCTGAACTGGCCGGGGCGCAGCTAGTTGACACACTGGAGGAGGCTCTGATAGGCGCTCAAGCTGTAGTTATGCCGATGCCAGGGACTGACGATAAAGGAAATATTCGAGCTGTTTATTCGGAAAAGAAACTAGAGTTAACAGAAAAATTGATAAGAAGGCTTCCGCCGCAGACAACAGTAATAATCGGGGTGGCCCGATCTTTTTTAAAAGAATGGGCGGTTAAGTACCGTCTAAACTTAATTGAGATTGCCGAAATGGACCATATCGCTATTTTAAACTCTATTCCGTCCGCCGAAGGGGCTATTCAGATTGCTATGGAAAATGTACCGATTACCATACACGGTAGTCAATCCTGGGTATTAGGGTTTGGCCGGGTAGGAAAGACCTTGGCCCGAATGCTTCAAGGATTAGGAGCATTTACGACGGTTTGTGCCCGAAACCCGGCTGATTTGGCGCGGATCTGGGAAATGGGTTATCGGGGGATTACCTTTGATCAAATGTCGGAAAAAATCGAGAAAGCCGATATTATTTTTAATACTGTGCCAGCTATGGTATTAAACAAGGAAGTGCTCTTAAAGTGTAGCCCGGAAGTAGTAATTGTTGATTTAGCTTCGCAACCTGGCGGAACTGACTTTGAGTGGGCAGATAAGTTAGGAATTAAAGCGATTTTGGCCCCTGGTTTGCCGGGAAAAGTAGCTCCCAAAACAGCCGGTAAAATACTAGCCCAAGTAGTTCCAGATCTAATAGTTGAGGGTGTTAGACAAAAATTAGAAAGGCATACGATATCTGAAGCAACCTAATATTTTCTAAGATTTGTTTTACGGTGATAAATAAAGTTTGATATCTTGAATTCATTTTTTTCGACACTCAGCTGGGTGTCTTTTTTATCTGGAGGTAAAGACTCCTACTTCGCAAGGTGCGGTTTACCTTATTTAAATTTTAGGTGGGTAAAATCTCCAGCTGAAGCCTCGATGTTTGGCGAAACTGAAGAGTTCACTGCTTGTGCGGTCAGGTTTTTTTCACAAAAATGTAATGTAAATCTTGTATATTGTTTCTGTCAATGCAGGATTATTCATGATTGAAGTCAAAATATATCATGGTTAATTGGTAAAAAGGAGGAAGCCGGATGCTTATTCAGATGACTACCGGGGCTAAATCAGTGGCACCAATGTCTTGCACTGTTTTTTTGTCACACATTGTGGTTTGCCTGGAAGGAGATATCGGTAAGGAAGTCTGGTTTCAGATAAAGGACCGAGGTCCCTGTCGATTTGGCCAAATTGATTACTGGGTTAACGGCGAAAGACAGTTTGTGGAAGGTTTAGGCACTAAAGAGGAACAGCCTTACCTACCGGTCAGTATAGAGGAATGTGATTTGTTTATTTTAGTTGGCCGGTCCGAGCAAATTCTAAAATATCGCGAGATAACCAGGGGTTCAAGGGTGATGAATCTGATAATTACTCTAGACGAAGGGGATGATTATGTTCACCTTAAAGAAGCATGGGGTTCGGAAAAAACTGTTTTTACGGGGATACAAGCCGATCCTCAATCTAAAGAAGCGATTGATAGCTTAAGCTTAGTCTTAGACTCGTTGGTAGGGTTATTTAACTATTATGAATATGGATTGGTTCGATTTAGTTTGTATGATCTCCGGCATATCTGGCCCGATGGTTCTGATCTAGGGATTGAGTACCATCAACTAAGGTTTAGTCAAATGACCGGCAAAAGTAAGACACCCCAGCCAATAAACCATTCAAGTTCAAGGTTAACCAAAATAGAGCCCGCTCAAGATCTTAATAGTATTTTAATCGTTGTTCGCGGGCCTGAAGATCTTTCCCCAGAGCTCATGGAGGTCGTGGTGCATACAACTGGGGCTGGTAGAAAAGGAATTGAAGGAATACATTGGTATGCTCTAGGCTGTTCGGCAAAATCCGAACAGGTTGAAGGCATTGTTTTCTTAAGCCATAAAAAG
>JAAZDI010000058.1 GCA_012512295.1 Syntrophomonadaceae bacterium | reverse complement strand
CGTCACCACCTTGTCTAATTTTCAGGGTTTGGTTTTGACTGATCCGGAAATGCAAAACATCCTGTTGTTTTAAGTAAAGGGTCCCGGCATCAGCGTTAGTAATCCGACGCGCTTCGGTCACAATCATTTCCAGCAACCGGTTTAGATTCTTTTCTGCGGATAGGGCGATACCGATATTCAGTAAATTCTCTATTTCCGCAAACGTATTTTCTTGCCTATTGCCCGGTTCCATTGCTCTCTGCAGACCATGTTTCATCAATCTTCCGCGTCTCCTTTTGGCCTTTGCCTTGATGAAATATTAGATCCTAGTTTGTTGAGTACATTTCGACACTGTCCCGGGAAACTCCTTCCAGCGAAAGCAAAGACTATGTTGCGATCTTTGCGCAGCAAGGCCAACAATAAAAAATCCCCCCATTACGAGGGGGATTATACTGAGCGGCTTGTTTCCAGTCAGGTTCTACTCGTTGGCGATAAAAAAGCCACTTCTGAAAAAGAAAAAGCAGAAGATAACAATGACTAACACCCAGATCCAGGTGTTGGAGCCACCAAAAAAATCCACCATGGCGTCTCCCTTATGGTCCATTACTTGATCCCCCCTAATATGTTAGAATTGTTCCTACGCGATACCATCATATTCAGCAGAGGGATAAAGGGTGAACAAAAATAGTCTACATTATTTACATTTTAAACATAAATATCCCGAACTTATTTCTTCCAGACGTAAATCTTTTCGTAAAAATCCCCGGCCCGACGCCCGGTTCGCCGGTTTACCTGTCGAACCAGCACTGCCTCAGTTTTTAACCCTAACCGCCGTCCAATCCCTGGATACAGCTCATACCGATCATGAACTACAACCACTATCGTCCCCCCCCGGACTACTTTCTGGTAGAGATTATCGAAAACAGCGGTCATATCCTCAACATACGACTGCCGGGCAGCTTTTCCTTTACCCCGGCTAGCCGGCCCTATTTCTTGCCCACTCCGATCCGGCAAACCAAGCAGTTCATAAGCGTAACGGTGCTGTTCATGATAATCGATTAAACCAACGTAGGGCGGGGATGTCATCACCAAATCACACTCCGGGAACTTAATCTGCCGGGCATCACCGCAAGTTACAACGACAGTCGAATTCTTTCTGATACTGGAATAGGCCTTAATTCTTTGAATAGTATCCAAGGTATATTTTTTCAAAAAGCTTAGCGCTTGTTCGGTCGGTTTACAGATCCGTTTGTGCTTCCGGCAATAATAAGGTTCAGTTACTGGCGCCTCGGGAAAATCTAAATCATAGTGCGCTGCCAGTCGAGCGGACCGGGCCGCTCGAGACAGGATAATTTTCATAACCGAGGCGTATTCGGACCGGTTAATTTGTTCCCGATAAGCGAATAACTCCTTCAATGACCTTGCTGAATACCAGGTGGTTAAATACTCGGAGGCCCAATTAAGCTTAAGGTCAGCGTTAGATTCCAGCAGTGCTTCAGCCCCTTGATAAGCCTCCGTCAAAGCTGCTTCTAGTGAACCTAAGTCATATTGGCCGGTCTTAACTTGACTTAATAAGCAGTTGAATTCGGAAATATCCACGCCAAAACAATCCAGACCTAATACCGAAGCCTCCACCAACGTCGTGCCTGACCCACAAAATGGGTCAACGACTCGCTCCCGGCCATACTTACGTAAAAAAATCTCGACCAATTGAGGGATATACTTACCTAAATAGGGATGCAAACGATGGACATGCTTGGTTCTTTCTCGTTCAGGCAAATCAGATTCGCGCCAGTTCAGGTTAAGCCGCCTAATATCCGTTTCGTGATTAACAGCAGAAAAATCAATAAATGCTTGGTCCGATTCCGTCAGAACTTCCTTCAACTCAAACATGGTTAAGTTTTGCGCCGCCTTTCAGAAATATTAATCACTAGGATTTACTCAAGCAAATTATCACGGGCTTTATTCTACTCTGTTGCTCAATATCCCTTCTCCAGGTTTGGCAACAGAATCTGAAAAACTAATCATTCTAGGAGCGAAACCCAACTAAATCTGGCAAACCGTGTCTTTTAACAAACAAAAAACGGTATCAAAGATACCGCCGGTTGGAAAAGGTTATTTCTTCCAATCATATCTAAAATATAATCGATTACCCATAAATCAGTAGGTTATCCGGCCTAAAAAGAATAATACTAACAGGAGAGCTCCGAGCAGACCAAAAGTTGCTGAGGTATGGTTCACCATCCGCCACCCCTTTCCAATAATTTAGGCCTGAGTTACACTACAACCTAAGGGCTGGTCTTTAGTATATTGTATTATATTATGTGTTTCGTGATCACTATCGCAAATTCCTGCTAAAGGTGACTCTTTTTTTAAAAAAACTAGACAATTTCAAAACGCGTAAACCTAGGGACAAAGCTGAATTTAGACAAACAACCCTGGACAAAGTCGTCCAGGGTTGTTAAAAAATTTTTCAGGGTTTTTTTCGTCCTAATAAAGCTAATAAGTTTTCGGCCAAAACCTTTTCTCGATCCCGACCGGTAAAAATCTGTTCCACCTTATAACGT
>JAAZDI010000057.1 GCA_012512295.1 Syntrophomonadaceae bacterium | reverse complement strand
TATCCTCGTTTTTAAGCACACCGCCCGGCTACACCACACCCTGGGCCAGCATGGCCTCGGCCACTTTCAGAAAGCCGGCGATATTGGCGCCAACTACCAAATTACCCGCAAAGCCAAATTCTTTGGCCGTCTGACTGGCGTTTCGGTAAATGTTGATCATAATATTCTTGAGTTTCGCATCAACTTCCTGGAAAGTCCAGGCGTAACGCAGACTATTTTGGGACATTTCCAGAGCAGAAGTAGATACCCCGCCAGCATTGGCCGCCTTGGCCGGGCCAAAGAGAACCTTGTTATCCAAAAAAACCTTAACCGCTTCCGGTGTGGAAGGCATATTCGCTCCTTCGGCAACGGCGATAACTCCATTGGTGACTAGGGCTTTAGCTGAGGCCTCATCAAGCTCATTCTGGGTGGCGCAGGGCAGGGCAACATCACACTTAATCGTCCAGATCCCCTGCCAATCATCAACATACTGAGCGTGTGGATGATCCTTCAAGTAATTCTTAATCCGGCTGCGTTCACTTTCTTTGATTCGTTTAACGGTATCCAGTTTAATCCCTTCCGGATCATAAATATAGCCGTTGGAATCACTCAGCGCAACCACTCGGGCTCCCAGTTCCTGGGCCTTTTGGGCTGCATAGATGGCCACATTCCCGGAACCGGAAATGACCACTGTTTTTCCCACCAAAGATTCCCCATTGTCGCTGAGCATCTCTTCGGTAAAGTAAACCAATCCATAACCGGTGGCTTCAGTCCGGACTAAGCTTCCGCCGTAAGCTAAGCCTTTGCCGGTTAACACTCCTTCGTACAGACCGGTAATTCGCTTATACTGACCATACAGATAGCCGATCTCTCGACCGCCAACTCCGATATCCCCGGCCGGCACATCAATGTCAGCTCCAATATGCCGGTATAACTCAGTCATAAAACTCTGGCAAAAGCGCATAACCTCTCCGTCGGATTTCCCCTTCGGATCAAAATCACTGCCGCCCTTGCCGCCCCCAATCGGTAAACCAGTGAGCGAGTTCTTAAAGATCTGCTCAAACCCCAAGAACTTAATAATCCCCGCGTAGACCGATGGATGGAACCGAAGTCCACCCTTATAAGGGCCAATCGCACTATTAAACTGAATTCGGAAACCCCGGTTAACCTGAACCCTACCATGATCATCTACCCACGGCACCCGAAAGATGATCTGCCGTTCTGGTTCAACTATTCTTTCTAAAATTCCAGCCTCTACGTATTTAGGATATCGCTCAATAACAGGCTCCAGGGATTCCAGGACTTCCCAAACTGCCTGATGAAATTCGGGTTCGTTTGGATTTCTATTCGTCACCTGATTCATTATTTCAGTGATAACCACCCGGGCCGTCGAACTCATTTCGTCTCCCCCTTGGATTTATATTTAGCAGCCCTACTGAAGTCATTATAAACGACGATAATCGGCTGTAAAGATGGTACAAGGCGAAATATTGTATCCTTCGGCGAAATAATGTATTCAGGATTTATTACTCTCCTCTCCCCTCGCGTAAGGCCCGGTCAATGGCCACGGCTGCTTTTTTCCCGGCACCCATGGCTAGAATAACGGTTGCCGCGCCGGTCACGATGTCCCCCCGGCAAACACCCTTGGCCGTGAAGTCTGACCATTTTCATCGGCCACAATATTACCCCGCTTGTTAACCGCCAGCCCTTCGGTAGTTGAGGCAACTAATGGGTTTGGCCCCTGGCCGATCGCTACCACCACGGTCTCCACTTCCAGACTGTGCTCGGAGCCAGGGATAGGGATGGGGGAACGTCGGCCGGATTCATCTGGTTCGCCCAGTTCATAACGGAGGCAAACCAGTTTTTTAACCCAACCTTCCTGATCGCCATTGATGGCGACTGGGTTGGTTAACAGCCTGAATTGCACCCCTTCTTCTTTGGCACATTCGATCTCTTCGTGCCGGGCCGGCATCTCCGCTTCGGACCGGCGATAGACAATATAAACCTCTTCCGCCCCCAACCGTAAGGCAGTGCGGGCTGCGTCCATCGCCACATTGCCGGCTCCCAGGACGGCGACCCGGCGGCCGACTTTGACCGGGGTCAGGTACTGCGGGAAAAGATAGCCCTTCATTAAGTTGACCCGGGTCAAAAACTCATTAGCCGAATAGACGCCATTCAGGTTCTCTCCTGGAATCCCCATAAAATACGGCAAGCCTGCGCCGGTACCCACAAAGACTGCCTCATATCCTTCGCTGAATAGCTGTTCCACGGTAATGGTTTGGCCAACGACCACATTGGTTTGAATATCTACTCCCAACTGCCGGATCCCTTCAATCTCCCGCTGCACGATTGCTTTGGGAAGTCGAAACTCAGGGATTCCATACATTAGCACCCCGCCAGCCACGTGCAGGGCTTCAAATATGGTTACGGCATAACCTTTTCGGGCCAGATCACCGGCAACCGTTAAACCCGCTGGACCGGAGCCCACCACGGCCACCCGGTGCCCGTTGCTGACTGGCTTTTCCAGACTGCCGGCGGCTGAACTGCGGTGAGCCAACTCATAATCAGCCACAAACCGTTCCAATCGACCAATGGCCACTGGCTCACCTCTTTGGCCGCGGACGCAATACTTTTCACACTGGTTTTCCTGAGGACAAACCCGACCGCAGATTGCTGGCAGATTGCTCTTTTCTTTAATTGTCCGGACCGCGCCCAGATAGTCTCGTTCTTTTATTTGT
>JAAZDI010000056.1 GCA_012512295.1 Syntrophomonadaceae bacterium | reverse complement strand
TAAACCGGCTTCACCTGAGTGTTCATCAAAATACAAGGTTAGGGCTGGTATGCGTTGTTCATTACTTACCTGTGGCAGGACCGATTGAGCCACAATTTCGGGCATACAGGTCAATGGACCGATTTGAATAACTCCGTCATATCCCTGTTGGGCAAAATAGACTGCTCCGCCGATTGTCTCCCGGCCATGACCACCAACCCAATAATTGATATAGGGAACTGATAATTTCCAGTATTTCTTAGTACTCGGGATGCGAAAGAGCAACCCGCCAAAAAGATGATCATTAACCCATTGACTTAGATAAATCGATCTAGTGACCTCCACGCCCAAACGACCTAAATGCCGTTCGATATGCAAGTTAGTAAAAGGTTCGAGGACAGTATAGATTTCACCGAGCAGCCCGATCCGCAGCACTGGTTTCTGCCAGTCTAAATTCAAATCTAATAATTGCTTTTTCCCTTCGGTCAATGCTTCTCGTATTTGAGAATGATTACTCGCTCGTTCAATATCCTGCAATACCTGACGGTAAACGGCCTCTACTTGCCCGGCATTTACTTCCCGCGGTCGCAGTTTTTGCACAAGCATCTCTAGAGCATCCAGTGCCTTGACCTTTTCCCACCCCAGTCGTACCGCCTGGACTATTTGCCACCAGGAACAACCCCCGGCTAGGTCTTTCACCTGACTCAGGAGATCCGACAGCCGACTGTCTGGTGTCTCTAAGACGACTAGTTCAAAATCATATCCCAAATTACGCAGAATTTCACGTTGCACCTGGGCATAATACCCAAATCTACAAGGTCCCCATCCTCCGGCCATAATAATGGTATTGGCCCCCAGTTCAAACGCTTCCAAAAAATTACCCATATTAATCTTTAGTGGCAGACAGGCACACTCTGGTGAATGCTGAATCCCCAGATTTAATGTTCGTTTAGTAATTGGCGGCGGAACAATTACCTCTAGTCCCACCGCCTCTAACATGGCCTTAATGGCGATAGATAGGTTTCCCATATGCGGAAAAGTAACTCGTCGTTGCTTCACGGTCTTTTTCATCTCGCTTCCTTTGTCACCATTAAACTCCGATCCCGGCGAGGGCTTGTTTTCGCCGGCGTAAAATCATATCCACAAAGGCTTCTAGTCGAGTGATCATCCCGGCTTCACCAGTATGCTCATCAACGGTTAAAAGCATAAAAGGCAAATTTTTTCGCCGATAGGCTTCAATTTCAACCAGTTCTGCTACTAAAGAATCCGGTCCACAGCCGAAACAGGCTAAGTGCACAATCCCATCTACCTGATGGCTATTAAAATAATGAAAAGCACCACCCAAAATCTTTTTGCCGAGGCTCCAAAACATTCGTTTCGGCAGTTGGCGGGCATGCTCTTCAATAGTTGCTTCAGGTAAGATATCTGGCGTAACCACCTTTGCCCCTAGTTCCCTTAACCGACGAATCACCTGTTGACTAATGAAATCATCATAAATAGTATAACCGTGACCCAACAAGCCGATTGTCAAGAGAAAATTCGTGTTTTTATTCTGTTTCTCCATTAACGGCTTGAACCCCTATTATTGGAGAATATACACTTAAAGCTTAAGCTTACATGAAATATAACGTTTTACCTTGAGCAACCGCCCTTGACATGGGGGCCCCTGGTGTC
>JAAZDI010000055.1 GCA_012512295.1 Syntrophomonadaceae bacterium | reverse complement strand
GTACGTTGCGCGGAGATGAGCCGGGACTGACAGATACCTACGGCGAGCAGCCACAGATCCAAATTATTGTTTCCCACCAAGATTCTTTTGTGATTCGGGCAGCTACCGCGAATAATGGAGAAGCTGGGGTTATCACCGACCTAATTCCTGGGACAACTGATGGGCAGAGTGTTGAACGTTTACAAGCTGGTTCCTTAAACGGAATTCTGGAAATAGCGGTACCGATGAATAAAATCGGTCTCGAGCAGGGACGGAAATTTAATTTGCGAATCATTGTTTTAAACGAAAAGGGTGAACTGGAGCGATGGCCTAGTCATGAACCGTTGCAGATCATTGTACCAGAAATAAGTAGTATGTAGAAGATGGGCGGTGGAGTGAATTAAGATGGGAAAAGGACCGGAGATGAAGAAAAGAATAAACCTACTTTTTGGTATTCATTGTCACCAGCCGGCAGGCAACTTTGATTTTGTCTTCGAACAGGTGTATCAGCAGGCTTACCTGCCTTTTGTGGAAGTTATCGCTAGACATCCTCAAGTAAAGATTACCCTTCACTATACCGGTGGCCTGCTGGAGTGGATTACTGACCGTCATCCGGAGTGGTTTGATCTAGTTCGGCCGATGGTTGAGTCAAATCAAGTTGAATTACTGGGTGGAGGGTTTTATGAACCAATCTTAGCCGTAATCCCGGAAACTGATCGTCGGAGTCAGATTACCCTCCTCTCTGACTATCTAATGGACAAGTTTGGCCAAAGGCCTCGGGGAATGTGGTTAGCCGAACGAGTTTGGGAATCTTCAATTGTCCCGGCTATAGTTCGGTCCGGGATAGAGTATGTCTTAGTGGATGATTTTCATTTTATCTGTGCTGGCTTAGATCCAACCGAACTTTATGGTTACTATTTAACTGAAGAGGAAGGTTATCGGTTGGGTGTCTTCCCAATTGACGCTAAATTAAGGTATTTGACCCCTTTTCAATCAGTGGAGAAGTCTTTAGGATACCTGGCTGAGATTGCTGATCAAACTGGCCAGCGTTGTGCGATAGTGGTTGATGATGGTGAAAAATACGGCAGCTGGCCGGATACTTATGACTGGGTCTATCGCCAGGGGTGGCTAGATCAGTTTTTAACTGCTTTAGAGCAGAATCAAGATTGGATTAAGACTATGACTTTTTCTGAGGTACTGGACACAATTCCGCCTTTAGGCAGAATTTATCTACCTACCGCCTCCTATTTTGAGATGGGACAATGGTCCTTGTCCGCTCCCAAAGCGAGAGCCTTGGGCAATATCCATCGAGAACTGGAAGATAAGGGCCGTCTGAAAGAAATCCGACCCTTTTTACGTGGCGGCATTTGGAAAAACTTTCTGGTTAAGTACCCGGAGAGTAATTTAATGCATAAAAAGATGCTTTACTTAGCCGACAAGGTTAAACAGTTGCCCGAATCGGAGGAAAAAGAGGCGGCTCAAAAATTAATTTACAAAGCTCAGACTAACGATGCTTATTGGCATGGGGTTTTTGGCGGTTTATACCTGCCCCACTTAAGACAGGCGATTTACCGCTACTTGATTATGGCGGAAAGATGTTTAGATGCCGCCAGATTAAGAGAGGATCGCCAATCTGGGATCAGGTCCGCCAGCGTAGTTAAACCAGAGTTCCTAGATCTGGACAAGGATGGATGCGAAGAAGTCATGGTCGCTACTCCTTTTTACACCTGTGGCGTGACCCCGCATAATGGCGGACAGGTTTATGAGTTCAGTATTAAACCCCTGGGCGTAAATCTGTTAAATACTCTGCGTCGGCACTATGAGCATTATCACGAAAATCAGGTTGAACAAACCACTGAGCCTCCAGATGGTAATGGGGTACAAACTATTCACTCCCGGGAAACGGAGTCTGATCAAGCTTTGCGTAACGAAGTGTACCATGACTGGTATGCCAGAACGGCCTTTATCGATCATTTTTTGGGAAAACACGTTGATCTAAAGGAGTTTGCCCGTGGTACCTATCCTGAGCAGGGTGATTTCGTCAACCAAACTTATGTGATTCAATCGTCGCCAGAGCCTGATCAAATTAAAGAAAACAGCCACTCGTGGGAGCTGATTTTACGTCGACTCGGCGGAGTTTGGGAAGGGGATTCTCGGATTCCAATCGAAATAGTCAAGTCTTTTAC
>JAAZDI010000054.1 GCA_012512295.1 Syntrophomonadaceae bacterium | reverse complement strand
GGACACCCTTTATTAACTCTTAGCTTAATTACTTAACTTTCCGGCTTTACACTTCGACAGGATTCTGGGATAATAGACATAGTCAATTTACAAATAGAATAAAAAAGGATTGAGGGCAACAGGAGGTAATATTTTTGAGAGGAGCCAAAGGCAATCAGGTTATAGTTTCAGAGGAGTCGACTTAGTTGTTATAACGAATTAGTTATTATCCAAAATGAGATAAGGATTCTTACAGCCTTTTGATGATCAAACCTTATTATTCTATTAAGGCTATTAAACGGTCAGGTTTAATAAATTGATTTTAGATTATTTGTAGTGGTGGAGGTGAGTTTGTGTTTGGTTTATTACCGTTTTCTGTTGGGCCCTGGGAATTAGTTCTTGTTTTAGTCATAGTATTAATAATTGTTGGTCCCGGAAAACTGCCTTCAGTAGGGAAATCCATAGGTAAGGCGATAAATGAATTTCGCAAATCACGAAATGAAACAGACGAAAACGATTCAATAGAGGAAAAAGCTGAAGTGACCAAAAGATAACTCATTGCCAAAACCCAGTTTACAGGATGCTATAGATAACGCCGGGCCAACCAATAAGGTTGGCCTGTACTACTGATAATATCAGTTTACCAAGGACAAGAAAATAAACCATCTATAGACAAAATGCAAATAAGTTTTACGACATGATTTGTTATTTTATACCTAGAACTAGATAAAAGGATGAGTCAATCAATATGGACCATCTGTACCCAATTTATTTAAAACTAAATCAGGTAAAGTGTCTGGTAATTGGTGGTGGTTCAGTAGCTGAACGTAAAGTCACTACGTTATTACAGTATGGAGCTAGGGTACTAGTAATTGCTCCGGACATTACAATTGGATTAAATGAAAGGGTTTTACGCGGTGAAATCGAATACTGGTCAAGGTCATACCAGAGCGGTGATCTTGATAATTTGGAAGTCGGTCGATCCTTAGTTTTTGTCGCTACTAATCAACCGGAGGTTAATCATCAAGTATTTCGGGAGTGTCAAGCTAGGGGAATATTAGTAAATGTAGTAGATGATCCCGTGCATTGTTCTTTTTTCGTCCCAGCCATAGTTAGGCGCGGTTCCTTATGTTTGGCCATTTCGACAGAGGGTAAAAGTCCGATGTTAGCCCGTAGAATTAGGGAAAAACTAGAAAAGGAGTTTGGCCCTGAGTATGAGGAATTTCTAAATATTTTAGGGGAATGCCGGCAGAAGATTTTAGACCGAGTATCCGATGAACGACAGCGCCGAAAGTTATTTGAACAATTGCTTGATATGGATTTGCTGGAACTGATTCGAGAGAAAAAAACTGATCTGGTGAAGGAGCGGGTATCCCAATGTTTATCATTGTGGTTGGATTAAATCACCGAACAGCACCAATTGAAGTACGGGAAAAACTGGCTTTAACCGGGACAACCTTGAATAAGGCTCTCCGTGAGTTAAAAGAGATGCCTGGAATCGAAGGGTGCGTTATTCTTTCTACTTGCAATCGGTTTGAGATTTATTGTGCTGTTCGAGAAGTTGAACAGGGATTGAAAACAGTCAAAGATTTTATATCTAGCCAACTTGCCGTTCTGACCACTGAATCAACTGGTTTTGATCAGTACTTATATGCTCCCACCTGTCATGACGCGATTAGCCATCTATTTCGGGTAGCCGCCGGACTAGATTCGATGGTGATTGGAGAAAGCCAGATCCTAGGTCAGGTGCGTGATGCCTATGAGTTAGCTCTCAATCAGGAAGTCACCAATGGAGTTATCAACACCCTCTTTCAACAGGCAATTACGGTCGGCAAAAGAGTAAGGACGGAAACAGCGATTGACCGGAGTGCGGTGTCTATCAGTTATGCGGCAGTGGAACTGGCTAAACAAGTAATTGGTCAGCTTAAGGGACATTCTGTGCTCATTATTGGGGCTGGAGAGACCGGCGAATTAACCGCTCGTCACCTGGTTGCTAACGGAGTTAATTCCGTTATGGTTTCTAATCGTTCCTTTGATCGGGCCTTGGAATTAGCTCGAGAATTTAAAGGTCAAGCTAAACGATTCGAGCAATTAGAGGAGTCGCTTGCAGAGGCAGATATTGTCATTAGCTGTACGGCAGCTTGTCATTATGTTCTGCGGCTAGATCAAGTGCAAAAAGCGATGGCTGTCCGTTCTGAACGCCCCTTGATGATTATTGACATTGCGGTTCCCCGAGATGTTGATCCACTTGTCTCTAAGTTAAAGGGGGTCCATCTTTTTGATATTGATGACCTAAAAAATGTGGTTGATGAAAATTTTAAGGAGCGACAACTTGAAGCGATCAAGGCCGAACGGATTGTTCGCGAGGAATTGGCGGAGTTTAATAATTGGTTAAATACCTTATTTGTCGTGCCAACGATTGTTGCGTTAAAGGAAAAAGCAGAAAAAATTAAGCAGACCGAATTAACCAGAGCCTTTAACCGTTTAGGAAGTATAAATGCCCGTGAGGAAAAAGTAATTACTTCCTTAGCGAATTCGATTGTTAACCAACTATTACATGACCCAATTATTCAGCTTAAGGCCTATGCTTCAGATCAACAAGGACATCTTTACACGGAGGTCCTTCAGAATCTTTTTCGTTTAGAACTAAATGAAGATCAGGCTGAATATAAGAAAAAGGTTTTATAATAAACCGCGTTTCGACGTTTCTATTAAATATCTGTTCTCCTATTGAGGAGGTTAAAAATTGTTGCCAACTTTGAAAATCGGAACACGCGATAGTGTGCTGGCCCAATGGCAAACCAAATGGGTGGTTAATGAGTTAAAAAGGAATTGGCCCAATCTAAACTGTCAGGTTATTGCGGTTAAGACCAAAGGAGATAAGATCTTGGATGTCGCTCTATCCAAGATTGGCGACAAAGGGCTTTTTACCAAAGAGTTGGAGGCTAGTTTATTGGAAGGGCAGATTGATCTAGCGGTCCATAGTTTAAAGGATTTGCCAACCGAACTACCTCATGGCTGTTCTTTAGGGGCTATTTGTCGCCGCACTGAGCCGGGAGATGTACTTATCTCTAAAGGAGGGCGAACCTTAAAAGGATTGCCGCCAGGTTCCCGGATTGGCACGAGCAGTCTGCGTCGAAAGGCCCAAATCTTATACTATCGACCAGATTTGCAGATTATAGACCTCCGGGGTAATATTCCGACCAGGTTACAAAAATTAGAGCAAACTGACTTGGATGCGATTGTGATAGCGGCAGCTGGAGTTGAGCGTCTTGGCCTGAGGGAAAGGGTTGCTGAGTATCTGCCGTATGAGATATGTCTGCCGGCGGTTGGTCAGGGGGCTATTGCCCTGGAACAAAGAACCGGGGATCATCAAGTTAGGCGATTGATCGCACCCCTTCATGATGATGAAAGTGCAGTCACTACCCTGGCCGAACGAGCCTTGCTGCGAGGACTTGGGGGCGGATGCCAGATCCCGATTGCCGCCTTAGGCCGTCAGGACAATGGTCGGCTCATCCTGGACGCTCGCGTTGCTAGTATCGACGGCAGTCAAATGGTTATGGGGACCAAAGAAATTGATTGGCCGATCAGGCCAATAATTCAATCAAATTCAGCAGTAATAGACGATAACGATTCTAACTTTGAATGGTCTTACCAAACCATTGTCGAGCAAATGGGCCAGGAACTGGCGGAAGAACTCCTTGATCAAGGAGCTAGATCAATTCTTGAGACAATTAGAGCCTGTTTCTAGTAAACAAGATGAAAAACACTACAAGCATTGATAATTGATAAAGGAGGGAACCGGCCAATTTGTGCTGATCCGTAGCGGTAAATGGCCGGGTTAAGATGAGCAATCGTTCCGGCGTGGTATTTCTGATTGGAGCTGGGCCCGGGGATCCGAAGTTAATAACGTTGAGAGGACTTGAATGTTTACAACAGGCGGATGTCCTGGTTTACGACCGATTAGCCAGCCCGCATTTATTGAGTTGGGCACGTCCTGAAGCAGAGCGGATTTATGTTGGTAAAGGGCCAGATCGCCACACCCTCCGGCAAGAAGAAATTAATCAGTTATTGGTGAAGAAGGCCCAGGAGGGAAAGGTTGTCGCGCGGCTCAAAGGTGGAGATCCCTTTGTCTTCGGGCGAGGCGGAGAAGAAGCGGAAGCCTTAGTTGAAGCGGGGATTAGATTTGAGATTGTACCCGGGGTTACTTCAGCAGTGGCGGTGCCGGCTTATGCCGGAATTCCGGTGACCCATCGAGATTATACTTCCACCTTGGCGATTGTTACGGGACACGAGGACCCACTCAAGGAGAACTCCAGCATAGACTGGGAGCACTTAGCTCAGTCAGCCGGGACCATTGTTTTTCTAATGGGAATGGAGAATTTGCCGCAAATCGTGCAGCAATTAATGAAGTATCGTAAAGGAGATACTCCCGTCGCCCTCATTCGCTGGGGAACTAGGCCGGACCAATTCGTGCTAACTGGTACTCTGGAGAATATTGTTGACAAGGCTCAGGAAGCCGGCTTAACTTCACCGGTCGTGATCGTTGTCGGAGAGGTTGTCACCATGCGGGAGAAACTGCGGTGGATCGAGAAACGGCCATTGTTTGGTCGACGAGTGGTAGTTACCCGCTCACGAGCTCAGGCTAGTGTTCTTACTCGTCGCTTGGAAGACTTGGGAGCAGAAGTCTGGGAATTTCCGACTATTGAAATTGTGCCGCCGGCAGATCCATTGCCCCTTGAACAACGTCTTAAGCAATTGAGTGATTATCAATGGGTCATTTTTACCAGCGTGAACGGGGTGGAATCTTTCTTTCGACACCTCTGGGCCATCGGGGGAGATATTAGGGAACTGCAAGGAGTTCAGTTAGCGGCGATTGGACCGGCGACCGGGAAGTCCTTGGAGGATCGAGGACTTCGAGTGAATTATATCCCAGATGAATTTAGGGCTGAGGCCGTAGCGGATGGCTTGACGAAGAAGGTTAAACCGGGGGATAAAATATTGTTGCCGCGTGCCCGGGAAGCTAGATCAGTCCTGCCTGAGATGTTGCGGAAACTAGGGGCGCAAGTTGATGAAGTAGTAGCCTATGAAACAGTAGCCGGGACCGGCAATGTTCAAAAGCTGCGTCAATTGCTGGAACATAAACAAATCACTGCTGTTACTTTTACCAGTTCGTCGACGGTCCGCAATTTTCTGTCCCTGCTCTGGGAAACTGAGCAACCGATTGAATCGGGGGAACCTTTAGTCATGCCCGAATTGGAGAGCGTAGTTATTGCCTGTATTGGTCCAATCACCGCGCAAACTGCTCAAAATTTAGGCTTAAAGGTTGACGTTGTTGCCGAACAGTATACTATTGATGGACTGGTGGAAGCCTTGACCAATTATTTAATAACCCATAAGCCCTAAATGTTTACCTGCCTTTCAGGATTTGCGCGAAAAATGTAAATAGCCCGGGAAGCCGCTTTGCTATAGCGCCCATTTATTAACATGCCACCCACCTGTCTTAAATCAGCGTCCATTAACCTTAAATAAACGCAAAGCAAGTAAATATGTAAAAGGGGGAGCCAATTTTAATGATAGGATGCACTAAGCTTTTGTGTGGAACTGCTACCGTGTCTGAAGCTTTAAAATACCAACGTGATTCACGGCAGTTGCGTCCGCAAATGCTTCAGTTTTCCACAGACGAGAGGCCATTGGTCGTTTGGAATACTACTAATCGGTGTAATTTGCGTTGCCAGCACTGTTATCTAGATGCGGAAGATCGAGATTATAGTGACGAATTAACTAATGAGCAAGCCCGGGAGTTTATCTATGATCTCGCGGCTCTAAAAGCTCCGGTTTTATTGTTTTCTGGTGGAGAACCGCTTCTGCGCCGGGACCTATTTGAACTAGGACGATTAGCGGCTGATCTGGGCCTAAGACCGGTGCTGTCGACCAATGGAACCTTAATTACCATAGAAAAGGCTCAAAAAATCCTTGATGCTGGTTTTCAATATGTAGGGGTGAGTATCGACGGGGGTCAAATCACTCATGACCGTTTCCGGGCTAAAGAAGGGGCGTTTGCGCAGGCTCTCCAGGGGATTAGTAATGCGGCGAAGGTGGGACTTAAGACCGGCATTCGTTTTACGGTTAATCGCCTGAATCAAGATGATCTGAATGAAGTCCTGGAAGTTGTGGAACGGGAAGGAATCCCTCGTTTTTGTATGTATCATCTGGTGTATTCAGGCCGGGGTCGGGAGTTAGCCAACCTGGATACCTCGAAAGAAGAAAAGCGTCAGATTATGGAAAACATAGTCAGCCGAACGCTTGATTTGTATCAGCGTGGGGTTGAGGTAGAGATCTTAACCACTGATAACCACGCAGATGGAGTTTTTCTCTATAACTATGTCTTAACTCACCAGCCGGAAAGAGCGAAGGAAATATTAGCCCTGCTGGAAATGCATGGTGGTTGTTCAGCCGGGACCAAGTTTGCGAATGTCGATCCTCAAGGCAACGTGCATCCCTGCCAGTTTTGGCAGCATTATACCCTAGGTAACGTCAAAGAACGTAAATTTAGCGAAATCTGGTTAGATAAAGAAGAGCCTTTGTTGGTTGCTTTGCGTAAGAAGCAGGAGTTGGTTAAAGGTCGTTGTGGAGACTGCCGGTATAAAGCATACTGCGGCGGCTGTCGCGTCCGAGCCGAAGCGGTGACTGGCGATATCTGGGCGGAGGACCCGGCCTGTTACTTGACTGATCAAGAAATTGGCTTATCTTAAGGAGGGTGAATAT
>JAAZDI010000053.1 GCA_012512295.1 Syntrophomonadaceae bacterium | reverse complement strand
TGAAAGAACTGCCCGAACCTTTTCTTAATCCGGGCACACTAAAACCCTGTACCCCCGAGGAACTTAATCAAGTATTCTGCTCCGAGCTAGTCAAGCAAGAACTAAACACGACTGATCAGTACATCGAGATTCCGGAAGAACTCCGCAGCTTTTATAAAATGTATCGTCCGTCTCCCCTGATCAGAGCTTACTGCTTAGAAAAGCAGTTGGATACCCCGGCGGAAATCTACTACAAGTTTGAGGGGACCAATACCTCTGGTTCCCACAAGTTAAACTCAGCTGCGGCTCAAGTTTATTTTGCCAAAAAACAAGGGCTGACCAACCTGACTACTGAAACTGGGGCCGGTCAATGGGGTACAGCCTTAGCCATGGCCTGCGCCTATTACAATATCCCTTTAACTGTCTATATGGTCAAAGTATCAGTAGAACAAAAGCCCTACCGGAAAGCAGTTATCGAAACCTACGGCGGAAAGATTCTGGCCTCCCCTTCTGACACAACAGAAGTAGGCCGAAAAATACTGGCCGAAAACCCGGGCACCGGCGGTTCTTTAGGCTGTGCCATCTCGGAAGCCATTGAAGTAGCTTTAAAGACCGAAGGATGCCGCTATGTCCTAGGCAGCGTGTTGGACCATGTTCTGCTGCACCAATCAATTATCGGCAATGAGACCAAGGTTGCTTGTGATAAATACAACATCAAGCCGGATATCATTATCGGTTGCGCTGGCGGCGGTTCCAACCTTGGCGGTTTAATCGCCCCCTTTATGGGTGAAAAGATTGAGGGTAAAAATAACATTCAGTTCATTGCAGTCGAACCGGCCTCCTGTCCATCCCTAACCAGAGGAAAATATGCCTATGATTTCGGCGATACCGGGAAAACAACCCCGCTGATGAAAATGTACACCTTGGGCTCCGGCTTTATTCCATCACCGAATCACGCCGGTGGGCTTAGGTACCACGGCATGAGCCCGGTTATCTCTAAGCTCTATCATGACGGTTACCTGGAAGCGCGTGCGGTCGAGCAGACCAAGGTGTTTGATGCCGCTACCCTGTTTGCCCGCTGCGAAGGCATTCTGCCGGCTCCTGAATCCGCTCACGCCTTAAAGGTCGCGATGGATGAAGCTCTTAAGTGCAAAGAAACCGGCGAAAAGAAGACCATCCTCTTTGGGTTGACCGGCACTGGTTACTTCGATCTAGCTGCCTACATTAGCTATAACGAAGGCACCATGACCGACTATATCCCCTCAGATGAGGAGCTGGAAAAAGGGTTTGCCACCCTGCCTAAGGTGAGGTCCAACGATAATTGATCTGATTCGCAAGACCCCCGCTATTATAAGTGGGGGTTACTTGTTTTAACTTCAGGTGGCGTCGAGTCTCTTCAGCGTAGCTGAATGAGTTTACTTCAGCCATCAGAACATGAAAAAGTCGATCGCGCATATGATAAGGGTTCTTTTGAACTCAGATCAATTCAAACCGCCTTGGGCTTTATTACCACCTGATATTTCAGGCAGAATTACGGATAAGTCTAGGTGGTCTTGTCTTAATAAGAAAAATAGGGAATTGAAAAACACCGAAAAAGTAACAATATCCTTAGTTGTGCAGAATACCTTCTTATTCTGAATCCGCCACTGGATGAATTTTGAGGAGGGTTTTGGATATTGTTAGCCCATAGTGCTAAACTGGAAGACCTGCTTCAGGAACTACAACCCGATCTTAATCAGGGTCTGAGTTCCGAGCAAGTCAGCCGTCGTTTAGCGGAATACGGTGAAAATAAACTTCAAGAAAAGAAGAAAATAAGTAACCTCCAGAGGTTTTTTAACCAGTTCAAGGACGTAATGATTATCATCCTGCTGGGAGCGACCTTCATCTCTTTCATTGTTGCTGTCTACGAGGGCATTCCTTCCGGCTTTTTTGAACCCGCCTTAATCCTCCTGATTGTGGTGCTCAACGCGCTAATGGGTGTTCTCCAAGAAAGCAAAGCCGAAAAAGCCCTGGAGGCCCTGAAAAGCTTATCCGCCCAACACGCCCGGGTCTTCAGGGATGGTAAAGAAACAATAATTAAGGCGACTAGCCTTGTCCCCGGCGATATTATTTTTCTGGAAGCGGGCGACTTCATTCCCGCTGATGCCCGACTGCTGCATTCGGCTAGTTTGAAATCGGATGAATCTGCCTTAACCGGTGAATCGGTCCCAGCCGAAAAAGATGCTGCCGCTGTCGTCGCCGCCAATGCTCCTTTGGGTGACCGGCAGAATATGGTTTACAGTGGCTGCAGTATTACCTACGGACATGCCAAAGCGGTCGTTACGGCCACCGGCATGAACACGGAAATAGGGAAAATTGCCGGCTTATTAGAACAAACGCAGGATGGGCAAACTCCGTTACAGGAAAGGTTAGCCAATCTTGGCAGATCCCTCGGTCTGATCGGCCTGTTTGCTTGTGCGGTTATTCTGGTCATTGGCATTATGACTGGGATGCGGATCCTGGAAATCTTTATGATTGCTGTATCTCTAGCGGTCTCGGCTATTCCCGAGGGTTTGCCAGCGATCGTAACTATTGTCCTATCTATCGGCGTTCAGCGAATGGTCAAGAAAAATGCGATCATCCGGCGGCTACCGGCAGTGGAAACGCTAGGCAGTGCCTCAGTTATCTGCTCGGATAAAACCGGCACCCTGACCCAAAACCGGATGACTTTAGTCAAAGCCTATGCAGACGATCAGGACCAGATAGAAGCGATCAACACCAACAACAGTCCTAGCATCAGGAATTTATTGCTATATGGCCTGCTCTGCTCAGACGCCACCGTGGAATTTGATGGCCAAACCGAGCGTCATCTCGGGGATCCAACCGAGACCGCGATTGTGCTGGCCGCCCACCGCAACGGTCTAACCAAGGATGCCGCGAACCGCCAATATCCTCGCTTAGCCGAAATCCCTTTTGATTCAGACCGTAAATTAATGACCACGGTAAATCGGATTGATCATAAAAATATAGTTATTGTTAAAGGGGCTTTTGATGTCCTGGCCGCCAAATGTATCAAGGGAGATATTAAACGAGCGAAGAAATACAATGATCTGTTTAGCCAGGAAGCCTTGCGGGTTATTGCCATCGGCTACAAAGAAATTGAGGCCATTCCAGAAAAACCCACCTCCGAAGAACTGGAAAATGGTTTGACCTTTATGGGTCTGGTAGGCATGATTGACCCACCGCGACCGGAAGCGCGGGCCGCCGTCACTATCTGCCGAAAAGCAGGGATCAAACCGGTGATGATTACCGGGGATCATGTGATCACCGCCTCAGCGATTGCCAGGGATTTAGGTATTCTACAAGACGGGGATGCCGCTATTTCGGGCCCCGAGTTGGCCGCGATGTCTGAAGCAGAATTAAATAACCGGGTTCGCAACATCTCCGTTTACGCCCGCGTCTCCCCGGAGGATAAAATCCGAATTGTCCGCGCCTGGCAGCGGCAAGGAGAAATCGTTTCGATGACCGGCGACGGAGTAAACGACGCGCCGGCCCTGAAAGCGGCTGATATCGGTTGTGCGATGGGCATCACCGGCACGGATGTCGCCAAAAACGCAGCGGACATGACTTTGACCGATGATAATTTTGCGACCATTGTTGAGGCGGTCAAGGAAGGCCGGGGCATATATGATAATATTAAAAAAGTAGTCGGCTTTTTGCTCGGGACAAATATCGGTGAAATCCTAACCGTGTTCCTGGCCATGGTTTTGTGGCAGAAAGCACCGTTGCTGGCGATTCATCTATTATGGATTAATCTGGTGACCGACAGTTTCCCGGCCATTGCCCTGGGTATGGAACCAGTGGAAGAAGACATAATGGAGCGGAAACCAAGACCAAAAAATGAGAGCATTTTTGCCCACGGGCTGGGGATACGGATTCTGTTACAGGGGGTTATGTTCGCCGTCTTAACCCTGTTCGGATTTTGGTACGGCGAACAGGAAACTGGTCAGCTAGCCGGCGGCCAAACAATGGCTTTCATTGTTTTAGCCCTTACCCAGGTAATCCATTCTTTCAATATGCGTTCTAATCATTCTCTGTTCAAGATCGGAATCTGGAGCAACAAAAACTTGAATATTGCGGCTTTGATATCAATCGCGCTGATCATGATGGTGCTATTTATTACACCGGTCACGATTGTTTTTGGTTTGATCAGGTTACCGGCTTCCCTGTATTTAGTCGCATTAGGGCTGGCAATTGTGCCCATCATCGTCTTAGAACTGTCGAAAGCCGGCGGGCTGATTAAACACGACCAATAAAACCAAAACCCGTTCTGCTAGTACGCCACAGAACGGTTTCTTGATGTCCTTTTAGGAAATCGCCTGGCTTAACCACGCATGCCCGCTAAGAACAACCACGGATGAAAACAGCGGACATATGTCATCCTGAACGATGATCTTACTGCTCAGCGGGGAAGGATTCCTCGCTTCGCTCAGAATAATGGTTTTATTCATAGCAAAGACACGATACTAAAACTATTTTCGTGTTTATGCTACTTTAAGACAAAGTAGCCGATAACTAAAATACCTAAAACGATCCGATACCAACCAAAGGCTTTAAAGTCATTGGTTTTAATGTACCCCAATAAGAAGCGAATGGCGATTACCGAAACAATAAAAGCTACAATCATGCCGGTCAATAAAATGGCGATTTCTAGACCGGTAAAACTAAACCCAAATTTGACTAGTTTTAAGCCACTGGCCCCGAACATCACCGGGATTGACAAAAAAAATGAATACTCTGCTGCGATATAACGTGATGTACCCAGGATAATCGCCCCAAGGATCGTGGAACCTGAACGCGAAGTTCCAGGAACTAAAGATAAGACTTGGAATAAACCGATAAAGAAAGCCGTTTTATAAGATAAATCATTAAAACTGCTAACTTTAGGGGCTCTACCCTTATTCCGATTTTCAATGACAATAAAGAGTATTCCGTAAACTATCAACATAATCGCGACAGTCTGATAGTTGTAAAATTGTTCATTCAACCAATCATCAAATAAAAACCCTAAGACCGCTGCCGGGATCACACCCACAATCACTTTATACCAAATCTCAAAAGTTTCCTTCTTTTCATACTTTGATTTCCTCAGCGAAAAAGGGTTTAACTTATGAAAGTATAGCAGGACCACCGCCATAATCGCGCCCAATTGAATGACCACAAAGAACATTTCTTTAAAAGCATCTGAAGCACTTAACTGGATGAATTCCTCCACCAAAATCATGTGGCCGGTACTGCTTATTGGCAACCACTCAGTAATTCCTTCAACGACTCCTAAAAAGACTGCCTTTAATAGTTCAATAAAAAGCATGCTGTTTACCTCTATATTTTTGAATTAGCCTCTATATTTTCTATTCTTGAACTACCTTCTATATTCTAGAATCACCCCCTATACCCGCTAGGCACAACCACGATGAAAATAATTGTTTAAGCCTCACCCCTCACGCCTTAGACCCTACCTCTTGCTAACACTAAATCTATGAATATCACATCCGATTCTTTCTTTCAACTCATAAGCATGCTTTTCATTTATAAATTCATTTTGCGGTTTAAAAGAAAGCCCGTACTGATAAATAATAAACCAATCAAGACGATGATAATCAGCCAGTCAGTGGTAGTCATAAAGGCTACCGATCCGTGTAGGTAATAACGAGCAGAAACACTAAGAATATCTCCAAGATAATCAACAACCTTGGCCAGAACAATAAAACAACCAAAGGCAATTAAGATACCGTGTTTAAACGTCGCAAAAATGCTTTTAGCTAGAGCTAATGATAAATAAACCATCAATACGAATATGATGTAACCCCCAAGAATAAAGCCCAGGCCCTTTAAAACTTCCAAGCCGATTTCCCAGGTTAAAGAGGGTAATTGCCAATTTAGAGCAATCATATCTACATATATAGCATCAAAATAGGCGACAATTCCCACGATAGTCATCACCGCTACACATTCCAGGAATATCGCGAGCAACTTGGCCCCTAAAAGTTGATACCCGCTCAACGGTAAGGTTAATTCCGTAAAACCTTCATCAGAAAATAAAGTCCGATATAATCTTCCTAGATGGTCGACTACCAAGGCTGCGCTTAGAGTAAACACTAGGGCAATCAGGATAACGGAGATATAATTAGGACTCTCTTGACTTATAATCCGGCTAAAGAGATCTAAATCAGCTAACACAAAGACGAGAATACCGGCTAGGAAAAACTTCCATCTTCTGAGCCATTCATATTTGATGAAGTTAAGCATTTTCATAAACCTCCTTATAGAGTTCTTCAATAGACATTTTGCGGGTAAGGCGCAGGTCCTCTGCATCTCCGGCTAAAGCAATTTGGCCGTTTTTTAATAAAATCACTTTATCCAGAATACTTTCAATTTCTCTGATAATATGAGTAGAGATGAGAATCGTGCTTTCTTCCCGAACCGACTCGAGAATCATTTGAAGGACTTTTTCACGGGAAATCGAGTCCAGGCCGTTTAACGGTTCATCTAAGAGATATAACCTGGCTTGTCTTGACATGGCCAAGACTACCTTCAACCGTCCCAGCATCCCCGACGATAATGAGGTTATCTTCTGACTGACGTTTAGGCCCATTAACTCTACTCGTTCAGTAGCATGCTTCAAGTCAAAGTCTCGGTAAAAATCCTGATAATAACTCAAACACCTGCCAATAGTCATCCACTTAGGCAAGTGGTTAGTCGTCGGCAAAAAGGAAACTACTTGTTTGGTCATAACCCCTATGTGATGGCCATTTACTACAATATCCCCGGCAGTCGGCTGGGTTACACCAGCGATCAATTTCATCAGGGTGGTTTTCCCACTAGCATTCGGCCCGAGCAGTCCGTAAATTTTTCCTTCCTCTAAAGAAAAATCAAGATTATCGAGGACAGTTTTCGTCAGATACTTTTTCGTTAGGCCATTAACCTTTAATAGTTCCATTCAGGCTTCACCTCCATATGTTTTTTCAAGGCTACTAAAGTTGTTTCAGAATCATAGCCTAATTCCCGCATACCTTGAACAAAGCTTTCTAATATCTCATAAGCCATCTCCTGTTTAATCCTTTGGACAATCTCCTCGTCCTCGGTGATAAAAGAACCTATTCCCCGCAGGGTAAAAACTACTTCTTCCCGTTCTAGTTCCTGATAAACCCGCTGGATTGTATTAACATTTACTTGCAGCTCACTGGCTAATGCTCTGACTGATGGCATTTTATCCCCCCGTTGCAAACGCCCTGAAATAATATCTTTTTTAATCCTATCCATAATTTGTAGGTAAATAGGTATCTTGATATCAAAATCCACTTAATCACCCCCTCAAATGCGTTGTAAGCGTCATGGTGTTATGTTGTTCTAGTGTTATAGTTCAATAATACACAGATGCAGCAAATGTGTCAACACGCAATAGAACATAAGCACAAAAAAAAGAGGCGTTAAACCTCATCAGTTAAAATGATCACAGAATAAACTTTGAGTATTATTCGATTACATAAGCTGGATATAGCTTCTTATAGATTAAATAGATGTTAATAACGGCAATAAAGAAATAGATGACTCTGATGATCGTGTAAGGCACGTCTAGGCCTAAAGCAATCCCGTTGATGTCTCCGCCTACGAAAAAGGATAACAACGATATATACACGGGGTCAAGTATCAAAAAAAGAAAGGTTACATAATAAATATAATTTTTTACTGACTGTTTGTTTAATTTAAGTATTTTTGGCGAAAGGGCAAATAGGATGTATCCGATTAACACGGTAACCACGCTGCTGAGGCCAGAAAACGCCGCCAGCTTTACCCCTCCGATTGACAGAGGTTGTGTAACCATTACCTCTATACCTAACGGAAGCAAACGAATACCTTCGTATATTCCAAATAATTGGGCTTGAATAATATGAACTCCTTCATGAATAACCAAATAGGTTATCCCGGCTAAGACAAAATACAAATATCTTCGTAATTGTTTATGCATGCTTTCACACCTTTCTTACCGCACCAACCATCGGTAGTCCTGTCTGCAATCCACGATATAGTCAACATACACCGTCCGTTCCTTTGATTTGATACAAAATTAAATACCATTTTTCAACTAACAACTTATGAAATTTATAGGTTATATTTAAGGTTTGTAGCCTGTATTGTTCATGGAAAAGATAACCTCGCCGTCGGAACGCGTAAGGGTCGCGTCCGTAATGCCATGAGCTTTTAAATGTTTGTAAAGGTTTTGATACTGCAGTGTCTGGATATCACTGTAATTTCCATAGTATTTAAGGATTTCGTCCGCCAGTCCAGGGATACTCCGGCCGGATACTGGCGTCACGCAGAAATCGCGGATAGACGAACCAAAGTCACCCCCATCCCGCGCCGGCTCGTATTTCTCCAGCACATAATTGCCGTTTTCATCCTTTTTATAGGTGATGGCTTTCGGAACAACGCATGCGGTTGTTCTGTCCAGAACATTACCATAAAGCCGGTAGGTGGAACTGTAGGTAGTGACGAAAACCTTTAAAAATCCATTCTCTTCATAGCTGCCAAAGATCCTGGGGGCAACAACGGTAAAACCTCGCCCCGGTGCCGAATTCTGCTGAATCTCCGTAGCGTAAACCATTTTTTCTAGGGGATCGTCACCATCATAAGTAAAATCAGGCAGTTTGATCTCTGCCCTGATCGACAGGGCCGCGTACCACTCCGATGGGGACAGTGATTCATCAGTTACGTTATTGCGCACTCCCAGAAGCTCCTTGCACAGCCGCATCATGAGCTGCCCCCGCAGGCCGTCCGCGTTTCCCGCCTCAAACTGCGACAGCATATACTGCAAGGCCTCTTCTCCTCCATATTTTTTAATCTTTTCATAATCAAGCGGATGCGCGTCAATGTAAGCTTGGGGATTAGAAGACTCTTTCGGCGAGGACATAATGATCGCAAGGTTTTCTTCTACCAGTTTCTCCACCTCAACCTCTTTGTTCAGTAAAGCTTTGACTGATGACTCTAAACCCCCGTCTTCTATTACTCCACCGGTCCAGAGAGTTCCAATCAGCTCTACTGCACCGTTTTGCCGAGCGATTACTAACAGAGGGCTGCCCATGCTGCAGGTTTCCTTGAGCCATCCATCCTCATCAACCTGCATACCGCCGGCCAGAACTACTTTACTCAAATCTTCTGGCAGCAGCCGGTATTCCAGAGCATAAACATCAATCGGTGTCTCAGCTAGTGCCTTAAAGGTTTCTACCAATTCCAGACGGGTAATTTTACGATCAATAATGTTTACCTCTGGGTTTAATTCATAGTTGGCAATGTCCCGATCAATTATGGCCTGGGCCAAACTGGTGACTTGGGCTAAATTATCTGCTTCTTTATCTTTGGGATTGGCCGCAAAGGCAACCGCTGCTAGGCACACCACCACAACCGCCAGGATTATAACCCAAAAGGCCGGTTTTTTGTAATTCAGGACATTGATTATCCGCGCCTTGACGTGACTTTCGCCAAAGGCTAGCGGATTGACCGTCAATAGATCAGTTCTTTTCAAGGACAACGACAGCAGTGAACCGGAGTAGCCATCCTTTATGCTTTCCCCCAGCCGGCTCAGCACACCTTCGTCGCAGGACATCTCCATATCCCGGCTCATGAGCCGAAAAGACAGCCACATCAATGGATTAAACCAATGGAGAATGAGGGCCAGAAAAGCCAAAGGTTTAATCAGATAATCCCGCCGACGGATGTGCGTGCGCTCATGCTCCAAAATATAAGCCAGGTCACCCGCCCCGACACCTACCGGCACATAAATTTTCGGCCGGATAAAGCCGCACACAAAGGCGGTACTGATAGCGTCAGTTTCATAAACATTGCCCTCTACACGGGTCGCGGTTTGCAGCCTTCTTTTGGTCCTAACATAAGAAACAACACTATAAATCAACAATGCCAGAACCCCGGCAATCCAAATAAGACTAAAAACTTCCGTCCACATCGGCAGGGGATTTCCGCTGGCAGTTGGAACGGCTGGCAGCAAAGAGGCGTTTGCCATACGATCAACGTTGTCAAGTTCGGGCGATATCGCGGGTGTCTCCATGAAGCGAAGATTATCCGGGATGTATTCCGTCATACTAACATTTTGCGGGGTGTTGATCAACGACAAAAAGCTAAAGTCCGAAGTGAAAGAAACTGGACAAATCAGCCGAAAAAATACCGCCGCCCATAAAATATACGAAAAGACCTTGGGAGCTTTCCTAAGCAGCAGACGAACCAGCATCACGCCCAAAGCCACAAAGGAAGCGGTGATGCTCATGTTCAGGATGGTTAGGAATAAATCTTGCAGAATGTTCATTTGGCTGCCTCCTCAATAATTCGTTTCAATTCCTCAGCTTCCTGGATGGACAGCTTACGGTTATCCAGGAAAGCGGTCAGGAATTTGGACAGCGATCCGTCAAACGCTTTTTCCAGCACCGCTCTGCTTTCGTACCGCTGTACATCCTCACGTTTGACAAGAGCAGTAACCATCGCCTCCCGGTTTTGCAGGATGCCGCGCTCACAAAGCTTTTTTAAGACGGTATAGGTAGTGGACTTCTTCCAACCAAGCTTGTCAGCGCACAACCGCACCAACTCGGTGGAATTGATAGGCTCGTTGTCCCAGATAAGACTGACAAACTTATACTCAGCATCAAACAGCTTGTATTGTTCCATATGGCCCCGTCCCCTTAGGTTTATTGTAGTAGACCTCGCTATTAGTCTATTGCAATAGACCTGAGCTGTCAATAACCATCTCACATTTAATTTAAAGACATATAAAAAAACGCCCGATCACTCAGACGTTAAAAGATTCCCAATTAGTTGTTAACCACCTATGCCCGCTAGGCACAAGCACGATTGTTTTAAATCATCCACACTGGTCTGGCCTCAATATAGCCGCACTCGCTTTGTAGTGCTAGCTCGAACCTTGGGCCGTCTTCGTCTGCCCATTGGAAACCATAAACACTAGATTATAGGTTTCCATGACCTGCCAAAAAATTTTGATGACCTCTTCAAATTCATCTAGCTCCACCGGAGCTGGTTTCCAAGCCACAACTGTAGTTATTTTGATTCTAAGTACAGATTTCTCGGTATTGAGTTGCAGGAGGACGAAGAACTTACTTCCCATTTGCTGAGTCTAAAAACCACAAATGAATTATAGAAATCCTGGATTGCGCGATCCCTCCAAGACTTAAGAACTCCGCGGCTGGGATGGTTGGCAATCTCATCCTTCAGCTTGTTATCGTCAACTATTTCTAATACGCCACATACCCGCAGCTGAATGTTTTTATTAAAATCATTAAAGCAAAGCTCAACCTTGGGATTTTGGCTAACCTGCCGATATATATCCTTCGTAATCGTCGAATGAAATACTATACCAGATTCGTCGGCTTTATAAAGCAATAAAGCTCTTACCCGGGGTTGGTCACCTTCCATAGTGGCTAAATGAAAAACCGGATGACTATTCATCAAATCATACATTTCTTGTCTGGTCACATTTTTCCCTCCTGAAGACTAATACATCTCTCCCTGAGACAAGTATACTCCAAGCGGCATAACAATCCGCCCAGAACAATGCCTAAGCTCGCTCTTTTATTGTCACATGAACCATATCACCGGGCTGCTTTCCTATCTTAGCCCGAATATCTTTTCTTACCCCAATGATATGCCCTGGTGTTCCCATTTTGACTAGGCTGCCTTCATAAGGTATTCCATCGAAAGCGGCATGAACCTTTACTCTTCCTTTGCCGAATTCTTTCCGCACCTCATAGGGAAATTCCACATAAGCTCCATCAATATCCGGTACTTTTAGAATTATGGCGTCAAATTCATAAACTTTATCATTCATCATGACCACCTCTAGCTATTCACTATCTTAACTACATTATCTTTGATCTTAGCCACCAACTCGACAATCCGCTTTTATACATTGTATTCTTCGAATTACCCGAAAACAACAAAAAAACGCCAAATTATATCAATCTAGCGTTTTCGCTACCATAGCCAGCCTCATTGCCAATCTTATCGGAAGAGCAGCGTTGGCCATCTGGTTTACGTCACCAACCAAAAACAAATCCTTTAAAGGATAATAAAAAGCAAAAGAACCGGTTGATCCAGAATGACCAATCAACTCACCTTTTCCCATAAAGAGGGTGGCCAATCCATTTAAAGGAATTTGCATATATCCCCCACCATAATAAATCGGCCCCATAGTAACTTGCAATTTTCTATAAGTTGACAATTTCTGAAAAATTGCCTTGTTAAACAACTTCCCGCCAAAAAAAGCCTTTATAAAAATCATCAATTCACTAGCTGTAGTAATACAGCCTCCACTTGCCCGGCTACTCAAAACTAACTTAGGTCGATGGATAGCCTTATTTTTATAATATATATTAGGTATATAATAATTTTCGCTTTCGGGAAGATATGTATTTTTAAGCTCTAATGGTTCAAAAATATACTGCCGGTATGCTTCCGACAATCTTAAATTACTTGCTTTTTCAATTACTTCACCCAGCAGATCAAAGTTTATATCGGCATAGTAAGCCCTTTGCCCGGTACGCGGAGCAAAATGAGGTTTTAATTTCTTTACTTCGGCCATTAATTCATCGAAAGTGAGATAAAGATCCTCTTTAATAGCCCGGTTCTTAAGACTGTTTTTCCCTTCTTCATACACATCAGGCAATCCACTGATCTGAAACAGCAAATCGGATATGGTTAATTCAAACGTGTATTCCTTTCCACCATAAACATGAAGCCCGCTTATTACAGAATTATCAAAGTACCTGGTAATCTTTTCGTCAAGTGACAGCTTTCCCTGCTCAAGTAAGATCAAGATGCAGGTGGTGGTAAACAGCTTGGTGATGCTCGCCATCAGCAGAGGAGAATCTATGTTCTTGCCGCCGTATCCCATGTTAAAAGACAAGTCACCACTTGTGTTTTCTATTAATAATACCGACTCATTGATTTGCTTCGAGCTTGTGAATTTGGCAAAGATTTTTTCAAATCTTTGCGTCCTGCTTACTCCCATTAGCTTCTCCTTTACTTAAATATGTGTTTACTTCGATTATACTAAATTTATATTTTTCCTAGTTTAAAATCCCTACTTCTATAAAGGGTGTTACTATGTTCCAACTTCAGGCAGAGCAGAGTCTCCACCTGAAGCCCCAATTTTCAGCGAAGCCGGACGAGTTCACTGTATCTTCACTCTAAATATGCTGCCTTCCCGGTGATACCCCTTTTTCATATAAAACCCGTCTGAATTCGACATTACAATGATAGTTTGCCCAGGATAGTCCAGGCAGACTTGCTCAATAAGTTTTTGCCCGATTTTTTGCCCCCGAAATCTTACGTCAACAAGCAAATCACAAATGTAGATATAAAAACCACCATCATTAATAGAGCGTGAATACCCACATAAGGTTTCTCCCTCATAGGCTACATAGGTTATTGAGTTGACTAAGGCAGATTTATATTTTTCCGAAACTTCAGTAGTTAAATAGTACTCCCATCCTTGACCCTCTGCTTCGATTAATCTCATTATGGCAGCCTCATCTTCTTTGGTATACTTTCGTATTTCCATTTTCACCACCCCTACTAATATAGAATCCTCCTAAAGGCTTATAGCCTAATTTTAGCATAATTGGGCTGAGAATAGGCTTGAGTCATGTCTTTTGATAAAAATGAAGATATTAGTCATAGCTAAATAAAACCTTATTGCGTTAAACTTTTAGGAATATTTAGGTTAGGTTGAATGAAAAAGAATCTTTTAAGCACTAAGAGCAGTATTCGAATTGCGTAATGAAAGGTTGATGAAAATGAAGAAATCGCTAATTGTTTTGCTAGTTCTGGTTTCAGCACTATTAATAACCAGTACGTCGATCTTTGCCTCCCAACCGTTGACGATTAATCTAAACGGGACCGTGGTATCTGCTCCTTCAGATACCAGGATAGTAAATAGCCAAGTGATGGTTCCCCTGCGCTGGGCCGCTGAACAGCTAGGAGTCAGTTCGATTGAATGGGAGCCTGAGAAACGTAATGTAACGATTAAAACAAACCAAGATCTTTTCAAAATTAAAATATTGGCTTCCTATATTAATGGTTTAGAGCCTCGGTCAATAGACAAGGAAGCTGAAATGTGGCCTCTCCCGGAAAAAGTAAAGACAATTGATTTGCCTCGTCTTCGCGATCGTCAATTAGTCCTAAATCTGGCGGCTGGGAAAGAAGAACCATTAATGAGCCCGTTAACACCCGTTCTGACCATAACCTTAACTTATGATAATGCATCTTACACAGATGTTTACGCGGTATACAGCGCGGAAAACCACAACGGTCACATTTACGTTCCCATGGATTGGTTAGCCGAACTCTTTTATGCCGACGTTCATTATAACGAGGCCACAAACCTGCTTTCCATTCAGGCTCCTGATCTAAAATTAATCGAGCAACAAATTGCCGCTATAGAGGATATCCTGGTCCCGAACACTCCCGAGGAGGCAGTTAAACTTTGGGGGCGAGGAGAACAAACGCGAAGTGGCGCCCTGCAATACGCGGCTCTATCAACAGAACTGCGTCAGCAGGCGGATAAGCTTATCCGTGAGTCGGGGTGGGTTACAGGTTTTTCAAGCCCCTGGGTAGGACCAATGACAATTAAAGAAGAAAAGATGCTCAGTGATACTGCAGTCGAATATACGGTTACTTTTCCTGAGGTAACTTCTACCCCTCCTCATCCAATTGCAACTGAAAAAATGGTTGTTGAAAAGCTTGCTTTTGCTGGGAAAGAAGGGTGGTTTATTACAGAGATGCCACAGTCAAGCGGTTACGGAATTATTGCCGGGACCTATCAAAATGTACTGGTCGCTTTATCCGACGTTCAGCTTTTCCTTCCCCTACCCAATGACTGGACAATAGAAAGGACTAAGCATGGTTTTGATTTGAAAAACGCTCTGGGCAATACCATTGGCAGCATTGACCAACAAGATGGGTATTATCTCCCCAACCACAGCGAGACTTTGAGTGACCAAAAGATTACGGTCAGCCAAGGGGAAAGCCACCTGCTGGTGCTGTCACGTTCGTACCCGGCGGCTTCGGGGGTAGCTGAAAACTGGCAGGAAGTTCACGCACTGCTGCCGTTTAAGGAGCAGATCTGGATTGACCTCTGCGTTAGAGTTAGTCCCGAAAATGATGTTGAGCAACTAAAAACGATATTGGAAAAGGCAATAACCGGAGTCGTTTATTATCAGCCGGAAAGGCCACTGCCCCCAACGGAAACCGGTTCTGGCCAGCCGGCAGAGTCAACTGAGTGGGAACCAACAATATATACAACTGTTAACAACCTTGACGGCGTTTCTATGACGGTAAAAGAAGGAACCGCTTCTTCTACCGGTTTGACAGTAGAGTTTAAAAATAACTCCAGCAGTCAGTGTATCTACGGCGAGCACTATTGGCTGGAGAAGAAAATCAACGGAAGCTGGTATCAGGTTCCGGTCATTATCGATGGTAACTACGGGTTTAACGATATTGGCTATAATTTAGCCGCTGGAGCCAAAGGCGAATGGGCGGTTGATTGGAACTGGCTCTATGGCAGCCTGGATACCGGTGAATACCGCCTTGTCAAAGATATCCTTGATTTTAGAGGTCCCGGGGAATATGATACTTACTATTTAACTGGGGAGTTTACGATTTAATAACTGGATATATAACCATTTACGCAAAAAGGAAAGGACGCCTCATTAACGTGCTACTATAGCCATATGCGCTCCAGAGGCGTCCCCAATTATTAATGTGCTAATTACAGCAAGTCTGAAGCAATGGTCTTTTATCAGCGAATAGCGGTACAAGCCGGAATGTGGGTCCTAAGGCCCGCATCTTTCTTTTTTAGCGGTTTAAAAACCGATATAACGATCATGGTTAGCATAATTAGAATCTGTAATGAGATAAATAAAAGAACCTGTCTGCCATCAGAAAATCCACCTTGAAAGCCAGAGGCATTTACCTTGTCAATTACTGAAAAAATCTGACCAATAGTTCCTAAGCCAATACATGGGATAAGCGAAAACGTAAAAATCCATTTAAGCATTACCCATCTGTGTTTAATAAACCCCCAATTTGTCATTAACCCGTAAATTAGACCCTGAAGCAGCGTAAATATAGCTATCGGTAAGATGATTTTTTTATACAGCCTGGGAATTAAAGGGGCGGTTATTAAAAAGTTAGTTTCACTTAGATTAAAAAAACAGATAACCGCTAGAGCACCTATGCAAACTGTTCCCCCGAACCAGATACTTACCGATATAATATGTAAAATACGCAGCCATTTCATGCCTTTAGCTTTCATATAACCCCTTCCTTTCTCAATAAACAAACTTTTTTCCCGTTTATCCCGGTTATATGGTATCGCCACAAATATACAAATAAGAATATAGGCTATGGGCTGTGGGCTATGGCCTATCCTTGTCGAAGGGATCGTTCAGCTATTAAGGTTGACGCTGCTAATCAGTCAACTTATCGTCTACTGATACTGACTGCAGCCAACCTCACGTGACTTAATCAATCTCATATGACTTAATCAACCTCACGCAGCAGCTTTTCCATGGCCTTTATTCGTTCTTTCATTTCGGATAGATCATTGACTATTCTCTGTTGATCTTCGGCTATTTTTTGCTGTACAGCTATGGCTTCCTCCGCCAGCTTGCGGTATCTCTCATCTCTGGAAAGCTCCGCTTTAGTCGCAGTTTTGATTTGCCAACTTTTGAACCCCTGCCACCCCACCGACACAAATATAATGGTAAATAAAGTTAAT
>JAAZDI010000052.1 GCA_012512295.1 Syntrophomonadaceae bacterium | reverse complement strand
GTTCCTTATCCCGGTAAAAAAACAGCGGTGGATCTATAATCCCAGAATTATAGTAACTCTTGATGATTTCAGCAATCACAAAGGTTTCAAAAAACGCACCCGCCATCGCACCGCGCTGAAGAACCTCTGGTGTGTTCCAACGGGTCAGGTATGCCGCCAGTCTAGTGTCTAGAAAATATAACTTTGGAGTCTTGATGGCCCGCTTGGTTATATTATTAGTATAATATGAGAGACGTAGCCTTAAGAAGGCAAGGGGACTTGTCGCAGGACCATTGGAATTACAATCAGAATCAAGACGACCGGAGGTTGATTATGAAGATTTTGGGCATTGTTGGCAGCAAAAGAAAGAACGGTAACACATCAATCTTAGTGCAGAAGGCTCTAGAAGTAGCAGAAAAAGAAGGTATAGAAACAGAATTAATATATCTTGGAGATTACACCATCAAGGATTGTAACGGATGCGAGGGTTGTAAAGATACTTATCAGTGTGTAATAGAAGATGATATGCAAAAGATTTATCCCCTTCTCTTGAAAGCAGATGCCCTTATTTTGGGGTCTCCTACTTATTTTTATAACGTAACGGCTGATATGAAAGCTTTTATTGACCGATGCTATTGTTTTGAATTTTTTGCCGAAAACGATCGTTCTGTTTGGTTAGGTATTAATGAGGCTTTGGGTGTTAAATATGCTTCAGTAATAGCAGTTTGCGAACAACATGACGAAAAAGATATGGGATATACTGCTGAAGCAATGGCAAAATCATTAGAATCTTTAGGATACAGAGTCATAGATACTGTAAAGGTAATAGGCTTATTCAGTAAAGGTGAGGCTTTGAAAGATGAAAAAGCACTCGAGCGGGCTAGAAAAGCAGGTAAAAGGCTTGTAGAAACAATGAGATTAAGAGAAAAAGTTAGAGAAAACCTCAAACATCTTTTTTCAATCGAGAATAGTTTGTAGAAATGCTTGATTTACAATGGCTAGGTTTATAAATAATTACCGCCTGAAGCAGAAGTATGCTCAGGCGGTAATTTTACTAATAAAAAATTCATTAATATTAAGTAATTGGCAGCCTTTTTACTTCATTATCATTACAGAACTTGCTTTGATCAAGGCACCGGCCTCATCGCCTACTTTGAGCCCCAGTCGATTTACAGAATCCGTAGTTATAGTAGAACAGACTTCCTGCCCACCTACATCCAGTATTACTTCTGAGGTAATACCACTGGATTTAATATCTTTAATTCGACCCTTTAGTTGGTTGCGTGCGCTTATTTCCATATGCTGCATCCCTCCTTGGCCATATAATGTCACATATTCTCAAGACTTATACATTTTGGTTACATGATTTTTTAGTGCAACAATGATTTAGGAAGGCTAAATTAAACCGAAAAACCTTTATACCATAACTATCATAACAAAAAACTTTATACTATAGCTTTGGAATTTTATTATATTGACCAGAAAATAATTGACATATGCTGCACCAGCCATAAGAACCGTCCCTGTGGCAGGTTGGACAAAAAATATTTGACATATGCCCATAATCCGTTATAAAATAATTATGGGCATATGCTCAATACTAGATTAAGGTATTTGACGCCAAGAGAGATTTAACCTGTTGCCTATAATTATTGAATTAAGGAGGTGCTTTTTTATGCCGCGTTTTGATGGAACTGGCCCGACCGGTCGTGGACGGATGACCGGCAGAGGCATGGGTAGGTGCCGAACCGTTAATGACTCAGGAGGGTTTGCCGGTCAGAATGAACCATCATCAGGAGATCAGGCGACTGGCCCGGTCCAGGGATTGGTCAGGCGGATTGGGCGAGGTTTGGGCATGGGCCAAGGTCGAGGGTCTGGGAGAGGACGGTTTGGTGGCGGTCAAAACGGGCGGTAGCTGCTAACTGCTCACCGGAGATTAGCTTTTCTTGAATGTTATTCTCTTCTTGTTTGCCATCTTCACAGCCATCTTGAGCTGGTTTAGGATGGCTGTTTTTGGCGACAGTGAAGATGCTGGTAGTGCATAGCTAACATTAAAAGAATAATTAGGAGGATTAAAAAATGAAAATTGCTATTAGCTGTTCTGGTAATAATTTGGATAGCCCGGTTGATCAGCGTTTTGGAAGAGCGGCTCAGTTTTTGATTTATGATTTAGAGACGGATACCTTCAAGGTGATTGACAATAATCAAAACCTGCAGGCTGCTCAAGGGGCGGGGATTCAAGCAGCCCGCAACGTAGCTGATTCAGGAGCTAAGGCGGTTATTACCGGTAACGTGGGACCTAATGCCTACAAAACTTTAAATGCTGCGGGCATTGATGTCTATTTATCAAAAAGCGGAACCGTTAAAGAAACGATTGAAGAATTTAAAAGTGGAAAATTAGTTAAATCGACCGGGGCGAATGTGGAAGGACACTGGATGTAACCGTCCTTAATGTAACTGTCCTTAATGTAACCGTCCTTAAGATGAAGAAAATATGCCAAACATTTTCATATCGTTTTATGCCTTGAGCGTAGCGAAAGGAATGGTTCATAAC
>JAAZDI010000355.1 GCA_012512295.1 Syntrophomonadaceae bacterium | reverse complement strand
GTGAAAGCCGAAGGATTGGGCGAAATACCTTGCCTACTCCTTTGTTGGAAGGAATGCGCGCCGGACGCCATATCCTTCTTTATGATTCCCTGGAAAATCGAATTCAACGGCTAGTTCGAGAGTATACTGATATGAATTCAACAGACCTAACCGGTTTAAGCAATGCTGTATGGTCACTAAAAAACCGGTTGGGTACTTCTAAGACGATAGATTTGATTAAGCATCTTAATCAGGAAGATTTTGATCTGGTTACCCGTGAACTCTTGCTTTCTTATTATGATCCTTTGTATAAATATCCCAGCGAACCCAGTGCTGAGTACGACTTATGTGTCGAGACCAGCGATATTATGGCGGCGGCTAAGCGGATAGAGACTTTTGTAAGAGAAAGGTACGGTGAATAAAACCTATCCAGGATAAAGGAGGCCCAAATAGTGATCGAGATTGGATCAACTCTCAGAGTGGTCAGAGAAAAGAAGAATATCTCGCTGGCCCAAGTAGAAGAGATCACTAAAATAAACCGGCGCTACCTGGAAGCTTTAGAAAATGAGGATTATCAGGAGTTGCCTGATCAGGTGTATTCGATAGGTTTTTTAAAAAATTATGCCCGTTTTCTTGGCTTTCAGAATGAGGAGGTAGCTGAATTAACCGAAGCCTTGAAAAATGCTTTAAATACTCCCGTGCCAGTAAATAAAGGAGCTAACGGGAGAAAAAGAAACGGCCGGCCTGGCCGGTCAATGTTCCAGCTTCCAAATGCCGGGTTGCTCAGCAAACTTATAGCGATTCTGGTGGTACTAGCCTTAATAGTCGGGGTTTATCAAGTGTATGGAAATAAGGAGAATACTGAACCGACTAGTTTTATACCCAGCAGCACTACCGAAAACGCTGAAACAGATGATTCTAATAAACCAACTGACGTAACCCCTGCGATTAACCCAGAAGAGTATAATCAAGACAATTCTCCTTCCACCCCGTCAGTGGATTCGGGTGAGGTTGGGCCGGTCGCTGGTTTAATTCTTGAACTATACGTTCGTGAAGATCGGTGCTGGATGAGTATTGTGGTTGACGGCAAAGAAGAGTTTAGTGGGACCCTGGTTAAGGGTGATTATCGTAAATTCACAGCCAACGAGAGAATTTTTATCCATCTGGGTAATGCCAGAAGTGTTGAGGTTTTTAAAAACGGCCAGTCTGTTGGTTATCTTGACAGTTCTAATACCGTAGTCAAACAAGAATTTTCAATAAATGATAACTAAAGATACTAATAACGCTATATAATAACGCTATATAACAACTAACCAACTAAATTTTAATACCAAGAAAATTAGACAAGTATTTATTTTGCTGTGGTAATTATAAGTAAGGAAGGCGATCATTACTATGGGCAGACCTTTGACTGTTATGGCTGAGCTTAAGGTCGGTCTGGTTAGTTTAGGATGCCCCAAAAACCTGGTTGATTCCGAAGTGATGCTTGGGCTTTTGGAACAAGCTGGCTGTCAGATAACAATAGACGAGGCGGAAGCAGATGTTTTAATTATTAATACCTGTGGTTTTATCAAGTCAGCCCAGCAGGAAGCAATTAATACCATCTTGGAAATGAGTCAATACAAGGAGCTTGGTCGCTGCCGGGCTCTTATTGTTGCCGGTTGCCTGGTCCAACGTTTTGCGAAAGAACTGGCGGCTGAACTCCCCGAAATTGATGCTTTGATCGGTGTTGGAGAAGTCCACCGTATCGTGCCGGTAATCGAGAAAGTACTGGGCGGAGAACGGGTTGAGGCAATGGAGGCTCCGTCTTTCTTGTATAGTGAGTCCTGGCCGCGAAAATTATCGACACCGGGACATTATGCCTATATCAAAGTATCTGAAGGTTGCGATAATCGATGTTCCTACTGCACAATTCCAGATATTCGCGGTCGTTTTCGAAGTCGACCTATAGAGTCGGTTGTTCGAGAAGCAGAGGCCTTGGTACAGGCAGGAGTAAAGGAAATTATCCTTATTGCCCAGGACACTACGCGTTACGGGGAAGATATTTATGGCACTCCGGTATTAGCTGATCTTCTTAAGGAATTAACCCATATTTCAAATCTGACCTGGATCAGATGGATGTATGGATATCCCACCCGCATTACTCCTGAGTTAATCAGAGTGATGGCTGAGTCTCCCAAAATTTGTTCCTATATAGACCTACCGTTACAACACATTGACCGGACGGTTTTGCGGCAAATGAATCGTCCAGCGGACCCTGATCAAACGAGAGAATTAATTTCCGATCTGCGGGAAAATATACCGGACTTGACCTTACGAACTTCATTTATTGTTGGGTATCCGGGAGAATCAGAGGAGGCTTTTAACCGGTTATTAGCTTTCCTGGAAGAGATTCGATTTGACCGGGTAGGTGCTTTCACCTACTCGGCAGAGCAAGGAACGAAAGCCGCCGAATTACCTAAGTTAATACCAGAGGATATCAAAATCGACCGGTACAATCGTTTGATGGAATGCCAGCAGCAGATTTCCCTCGAAAAAAACCAAGAATGGGTGGGCAAATCTCTTGATGTTTTGGTGGAGGGCTTTACAGTCTGTCAGGGATTGAACAACAATAACGAGATCACGGTAGAAGCGTATGGTCGTTCAAAACGGGAAGCACCTGGGGTTGATGGATTAGTCTATATTCAAAATCCGTTAAAAACTAGACTTTCGGTAGGAGATATGGTCAAGATAAAAATTTGTCAGGCCGACTATTATGACCTGATTGGGGAGGTTCGGCGTGAATCTGCCAAATAAACTAACCTTGGGTAGAGTAATTCTTATACCGGTATTTTTAATTTTACTTTTTGTCAAGAGTCCATATGGCAAGTATTTAGCAGCTGGAATATTTATTATCGCGTCTATGACCGATGGTTTAGATGGGTATTTAGCTCGTTCACGACGCCAGGTCACGCTTTTCGGAAAGTTTATGGATCCAGTGGCCGATAAGTTGTTGGTGACAGCAGCTCTAGTTTCTCTGGTTGCGTTGCATGAAATTCATGCTTTACCGGTCATCATTATTCTTGGTCGCGAATTTGCAGTAAGTGGACTGCGATCCCTGGCTGCATCAGAAGGGGTAGTTATTTCAGCTAGCCCTTTAGGTAAAATAAAGACAATCACCCAGATTGTAGCTATTTCGGCCATTTTATTAGAAAATTTTCCTTTTAGATTGATTAACTTTCCTTTTGATCAATGTGCTCTCTGGATCGCTGTTTTCTTTACCCTGTATTCAGGTATAGATTATTTTTTGCGGTTTCGCAAAGAATTACACCTAGACGGTGGAACCGAAATCATGTAACGTCCCTTCCAGTTGAATCCTAGGGAAAACTGGCGAGAGTTGTTGTATAATGGTTTTAGGTATGACCGGGAGGTGTTTTTTTGTCTTTTAAAGACGTCCACTGGACCTCGGTGTTAGTCGGTATGCTTTTAGCTTTTGCCTTATTGGTTGGTGGCAACTGGCTATATCAGCAATATTTGGTTAAAAGTCCTCTGGGTGATGCCCTGGAACAGAGATCTGAAGTAATTAATTGGTCGTTACGAGAAGAAACAGATAAGAAAGTGTTAACAGTTGAATTGGGGCCAGTGACTAACCTAAAAGAGAGCTACAACTATATTCGGGATAAATCCATTCATTACTTAGGGGCTGAGGGAGTTGAGATTCGGCTGGTGGATCACCGTTCGGAGAAGTTAGAACAGGTTATGTATACTCTGCAATATCCCATCTATGAAGCACTCGTTCGGGGGAATTTTACAGAGATGGCCGAAACGGTCAAGCTAGAGGCGGAAAGGGCTCAATTGACTGGATGCCAGGTTTACGTTGATGAAGCCAATTTGTATGTTCATCTAAACCACGATGAAGATTATTTGTACGAGATAATTCCACGGGCAACTGGCCTTGAGTCACCTGGGGCAGTTAAAAACGCAAAGTGAGCTTTGTTGTAGATGGACATAAAACCCAAGATTTATTTGGAATGGGAGTTGCATCTTAGGGGGAGGGTGGCCGTGAAAAGAAATAATTGGACAGGGGTTGCTATTGGAGCTGGCTTAGGAATCCTGGGATATTTGCTAATAATGGGATATAATATTACTCCCTTGCTTATTTTAGGCGGTTTTGGAATACTGATCTTCTTTTTTCTTGACCAAAAAGGGATTCTACGGCAAACGACAATTGGCCAGACTACTATAAGTAAAGAACTGCCTTTTGAGGACATTGGCGGACAGGCTACGGCCAAACAAGAATTAAAAGAAGCCCTAGAATTTATTCTTCAGGCGGATAAGGTTCGAAAGATGGGGATTCGTCCCTTGCGGGGTATTTTGTTAACCGGTCCACCTGGAACAGGCAAGACTTTACTGGCTAAAGCAGCAGCGTCTTATACTAATTCTGTTTATTCTGCTGTTAGTGGTTCGGAGTTTATTGAGGTCTATGCCGGAGTAGGGGCGCAACGGGTACGCAGCCTTTTTCGATCAGCTCGGGATACTGCCCGAAAGCAGGGGAAGAAAAGCGCGATTATTTTTATTGACGAGATTGAGGTTCTGGGTGGAAAACGAGGGACTCATAGCAGTCACCTTGAATATGACCAAACATTAAACCAGTTGTTGGTGGAGATGGACGGTATTTCTACCGAAGAACAGATTAAAGTCTTGGTTATTGGGGCGACTAACCGGATGGATTTACTTGACCCAGCACTATTACGACCAGGCCGCTTTGACCGTCAGGTTCGCGTAGATTTACCAGATCGTGAAGGCAGATTGGAGATACTGCACCTTCATTCTCGCAATAAACCGCTTGACCAATCTATTGATTTGGAACAAATTGCTCGCGAAACTTTTGGCTTTTCCGGGGCTCATTTGGAGAGTTTAGTTAACGAAGCCGCTGTCTTAGCTCTAAGGGAGGATGCAGAGCTAATATCTCAGGAACATCTTAGAGAAGCGATTGATAAGGTGATTATGGGTGAAAAGCTGGATCGGCACCCAACGGTTGAAGAGCTTAACAGAGTGGCCATTCATGAGGCTGGGCATGCGGTAGTGAGTGAGCTAGTACGTCCCAACTCCGTAGCTCGGGTAACTATTACTCCCCGGGGATCAGCCTTGGGTTATGTCCGTCGAACTCCAGAAGAAGACCAATACCTGTATACTCGATCCTTTATGGAAAAGCAAATTATGATTTGCCTGGGTGGAGCAGTGGCTGAGGAGATCGTGTTAGGAGAACGCAGTACTGGTTCCAGTAGTGACTTTGAAGAGGCGGCACGAATGGCTCGCCAGATTGTTTTATCTGGCCTTTCGCATTTAGGGATAGTTTGTAAAGAGACTCTTTCTCAAGAAGCTTTGAATCAAGCGATTAAGGATATTATTGCTATTCAAGAGCGTTGGGTGAAGCAAGCGATTAATACCTATCGTTATTGTATTCAAGCTGTTGCCGGACTACTGGTAGAAAACGAATCTATTCCTGGGGACGACTTGAGGAAATATCTACGAGAGAGTACCTATCCACCCAACCAGATTATAGCTTAATGTGACATAACTAAATGTGACATGTTAAGTATAGACCGTCCTTGTTGAGGCGGTCTTATTTATTGTAATGTAATTCGTAATTTTATTGTAGTGATACTGATTGACTTTTAAAGTTAGTTGATGGTACCTTGTAAGAAGTAATTAATTGAAGTAAGGGGGATTAATAATTAAGAGAGAGGGTAAAGAGGAACAATTGAAGAAAGAGCTTTTTCGGTTAACAAGTATAGTTGGTCATCAACTGAAGGAAAGAGGTTGGCAGATTGCAGTAGCCGAATCTTGCACTGGCGGATTGCTTGGTTATATTTTGACCATAGTGCCCGGCAGTTCCGAATACTTTTACGGCGGGGTAATAAGTTACAGTAATCAGGCTAAACTGGATCTGCTAGGAGTAAATTCTGAGACTTTGGCTAAATGGGGCGCGGTAAGTGAATTAACCGCGCAAGAGATGGCGGAAGGAATACGCAAACAGTGCCACGTTCAGCTAGGCGTAGCAATTACCGGGATCGCTGGACCAGGAGGAGGTAGTCAACATAAGCCGGTTGGTTTGGTGTACCTAGCTTTGGCCAGTGAAGGTTCAACCAGCGTTATCAGAAGGCAATTTTCTGGAAATCGATCTCAGGTGCGCCTAAATTCGGCTTTAGAAGCTTTAAAGCTAATTCAGCTTTATTTGGAGAGTACCAAACGGCTAAGCTAGGCTCCATATTTTCAGCTGGCTTAGCATGCGACCATATAAGTTTATGTTTGGTAATAATTATTAAGCAAGGTGTCGACTTATGACTAGCTTACGTTTGTTTATTGCCATTAACTTGCCCTTAGAGGTGCGCAAGCTATTGGAGCAGGTTCAGCAAAGTTTACCGTTAAATGAATCTTTGGTGAAATGGGTTGAAAAAGAAAACTTTCATTTGACCCTGGAGTTCCTTGGAGAGACAAGGAAAGAACGGTTATCACAGATTGAAGAAGGATTAAAAAAGGCAACTCTAAACTCTGATTCTTTCCTTCTTGATTTGCAAGAAATAGGGGCCTTCCCTAATTGGAGAAGTCCAAGAGTAATCTGGGTTGGGCTGGGTGGTGATATTGCTCGACTGAGAGACCTGCATAATCGTATTCATCAAGAGCTTTTAGATCAAGGGTTTTCCCTTGGCTCTAGACGTTTTCAGCCTCACCTTACGCTAGGCCGGATAAAACAAGGAGCACCGGTTTCGGTCAGAGTCACTAACTATCTAAAACTTATCCCTAAAGATGTTACCTTCGAGGTTAAGCAGATAGATTTAATGCAGAGTACTTTAACCCGAGAAGGCCCAATTTACAAGAAGCTGACTAGCATTCCGTTAACTAAAGAGAATAAGTGATCTCGTTCAGCTTTGTTGAACATCGAGGCTTTTGACGGAAACTTCTACTCCACCTGAAGTTTTAAAAAGGTAGCCCTGCTCATAGAAGCGGGAGTTTTTTGATTAGATACAATTAGATTGATTGACAGCGGTTAATAAAGTGGGCTAAAATTAGTTTGAGAACAAATGTTCCAGGAGGAAAGGGGGAATCTAAGTGTCGGAAAAAACAAAAGCCCTGGAGGTAGCCCTCATTTCTATTGAACGACAGTTTGGCAAGGGATCAATCATGAAATTGGGCGAAGCTTCAAAATTAAATGTTGAGACTATTTCTACCGGATCTTTGTCGTTAGATCAGGCTTTAGGGGTAGGCGGCGTTCCGCGAGGCCGGGTGGTTGAAATATTTGGTCCTGAGTCCTCGGGTAAGACTACCGTGGCTCTACATATTGTGGCGGAGGCTCAAAAAACAGGAGGTTTAGCTGCTTTTATAGACGCCGAACATGCCTTGGATCCGATATACGCGAAAAGGCTAGGTGTAGATATTGAAAACCTGCTTGTTTCTCAACCAGATACCGGGGAGCAGGCTCTGGAGATAGCGGAAGCTTTAGTCCGTAGTGGAGCGATTGATGTCGTAGTGGTGGATTCTGTAGCGGCTCTAGTTCCCCGGGCGGAATTAGAGGGAGAAATGGGCGATGCTCATGTCGGTCTTCAGGCGCGATTAATGTCCCAGGCTTTACGTAAGCTAACCGGGGCCATTGCTAAATCACGTACCTGTGCTATTTTTATAAATCAGTTGCGAGAAAAAGTAGGCATTATGTTTGGCTCGCCGGAGACTACTCCTGGTGGTCGGGCTTTGAAGTTCTACGCCTCTGTGCGTTTGGAAGTAAAACGGATTGATACTATTAAGCAAGGTTCAGATATGGTTGGGAGTCGGACCCGAGTCAAAGTGGTAAAAAATAAGGTGGCTCCACCGTTTAAACAGGCCGAATTTGATATCATGTATGGCGAAGGGATCTCTCGGTTTGGGGATCTAATAGATATTGGAGTTGAGAAAAACGAAATTAATAAAAGTGGAGCTTGGTATTCATATAAGGGTGAACGGTTAGGCCAGGGAAGAGAAAATGCCAAAGATTTCCTACGAGAGCATCCGGAAATAGCTAAAGAAATTGAGGACCGAATTAGAGAAATTTTAAATGGTAAGAATGAAAAATTAACAACCGTGGAGTCAGCACAAGTACAGGACAACTAAGTTCAGCTTGACAGATATTACAATACAGTCTAAAATATTTTTCGAGATTACGAGGGTTGGAAAGCTATCACCGCTTAGCTGGTTTCTTATATATAATTTAGTAAAAAACAGCAGTGGTTTTTTATTTGTAAAATATAAGAACAAGGCAAGTAATTGCTATGCCTGTTTAGTTGTTAACAGGTGAAGTGATAAGTTTTCTGATAACCGAGTGTTTGCTCGGTTTCCTTTTTCTCATGGCTTTTTTCATTTTTTAATCTTATTCAAGGAGGTGAAGACAATTTCTCAAACTGAGTTTTACCTGATTGGTCTGGCAGCTTTGATTGTCGGTGGAGCACTCGGTTATTTAACTCGTAAAATGATAGCCGAAGCCAAGATTAGTTCAGCTGAACATGAGGCTAAAAGGATCGTGGAGGAAGCTGAAAAGGATGCAGAGGCTAGAAAACGAGAAGCGTTGCTCGAGGCGAAGGAGGAAGTTCATCAACTCCGAAACGAGGTAGAGAAAGAAAACCGCGATCGTCGAAATGAGCTTCAGCGAATGGAGAGAAGATTACTCCAAAAAGAAGAAACTTTGGATCGAAAAACAGAAGTAATTGAACGGAAAGAAGAAGTTCTACAAAAAAAAGAAGTTGAACTTGAATCAATCCGTGAAGAGATTGAGCGAATTCAACAAAAACAATTTGCCGAGTTAGAACGACTATCCGGGCTGTCTTGGGATGAAGCCCGTCAGTTGCTTCTGGATACTGTCCAGGAAGAGATTAAAGTTGAAACAGCGATGTTGGTCAAAGAGTTAGAGGCTAAGGCTCGAGAAGAGGCAGACAAGAAGTCGCGAGAGATTATTAGTCTCGCGATCCAACGATGCGCCGCTGATGTAGTGGCTGAGACTACTGTTTCAGTAGTTGCCCTGCCTAATGATGAAATGAAAGGGCGAATTATTGGGCGCGAAGGGCGCAATATCCGGACGCTGGAGACTTTGACTGGGGTTGATCTAATCATAGATGATACTCCTGAGGCAGTTATTCTCTCTGGTTTTGATCCCATTCGACGTGAAATTGCCAGAATTGCCTTGGAGAAATTAATTATTGATGGTCGCATTCATCCAGCTAGAATTGAAGAAATGGTAGAGAAGGCCCAACGCGAGGTAGAACAGAAAATATGGGAAGAAGGAGAACAGGCTAGCTTTGAAGTAGGGGTTCACAATTTACACCCCGAGTTAATTAAATTGCTTGGCCGTCTTAAGTACCGTACTAGTTATGGTCAAAATGTGTTCAAGCATTCTATTGAAGTAGCTCAATTGGCCGCAGCAATGGCATCTGAACTTGGAGCGGATGTTCAGCTGGCTAAAAGAGCAGGCCTTCTCCATGATATTGGAAAAGCAATTGATCATGAAGTGTCAGGTCCTCACGTAAACATAGGGGGAGACTTGGCTAAAAAGTATCGAGAAAGCCCTGAAGTTATTCATGCAATTATGGCTCACCATGGTGATATTGAACCTCAAACTATTGAGGCGGTTTTGGTTCAAGCAGCTGATGCCATTTCGGCAGCACGACCGGGGGCTCGACGGGAAACCTTAGAGGCCTATATTAAACGTCTGGAAAAACTAGAACAAATAGCAGATTCATTTGAAGGAGTGGAAAAATCTTTTGCCATACAGGCGGGTCGTGAGATCCGAATTATGGTAAAACCTGAGAAGATAGATGACGCTAAATCAGTTCTAATTGCCCGAGAGATCGTTAAGCGAATAGAAAATGAGTTAGAATACCCGGGGCAGATCAAGGTTGTGGTTATTCGAGAGACCCGCGTGGTCGATTATGCTAAGTAAAATAACAAACAGGCATAATAAAACGTATCATAATCCCAATAGTTTTTATTTGAACAGCATGATAGAGCCTAAGAATAACAACTGCCTAACAACCATTAAATAAAGAAGATAAGTTGGTCGAGTAGGCAGGGTTTTTACCGCCTACTCGATTAGTATTTTAGATTCTTGTGAGTTACATTCATAAATATTGGCTGGGTCATTAATTGCGGATATTTACCAGTATAAAAATGCATAGGGAAAATAACCATTAAAGAAGGAATTTGTAGAGAAGTCGCGAACATTATACAGAATAGACCTCCATGGTGCTTGACAGCATGAACATGAAAAATTATGAGCGCGCCGTTTTTTAACGAAGGTCAGCGATTGGCGTTTACAGTATTCCTAGTCTAGCCTGCTGATCTGAGTTATAACACAAGCGTAACTTATTTTCAAAATAGGATGCGGGTGTAACTAGCCTTAGAAAAGACTGAACCTTAATGAATCGGTGCAGGGCTGAAAGGATGGACAACATGTTGGCCAGGCGTAAAGAATCTCGGGTTTCCCCCGATAGTATCGACTTTTTTGTTTCAATAATGTTACGTTACCCAGAAATTGCAACCATAAAGTATGATCCGGCTAGATGTCGAGTAAAATTTACATTTATTGTATCAGGGGTTGTTTCAGCACAAAATCGTAATAAATGGGCTGATACATTGCTTAAAACACTCGATGCTTATTATCACCTGGAAAATAAAAAAATATCAGAGATAGGGATCGAAAATACTACCTGCGACCAAATAACCCTGATCGAGATTAGCCGTGATGTACAAACTCTTTGTGTTAATGAAATTGGTATTATAGTAAATCTTTTTAAAGATCGTTTTGCTCAAGATGCCATGATTGATTCTTACGGACTTGTCGGGGAAGATCTTTTGTTTCGTGATGAGATGATCCGGCATACCCTGGAGAGCTTAAAGCATGCCCAACTTGAAAAAAAATTAATAGCACTTCGTGATGAAGGCCGAGTACTGGTATTCAACAAATAGGTCGGAGGAAAATTAGTTGAATATTATAATGATCGGTGATATCGTAGGTCGTCCAGGACGGCGAATAATCAAGGAATTATTACCTAGTCTGGTTACCGAATTTCAAATCGATTTAGTAATCGCCAATGGCGAAAATGCTGCTGGAGGTAACGGCATAACCCCGGATTTAGCAGAAGAATTATATGAAGCCGGCATTGACGTTCTGACAATGGGCAACCATGTCTGGGACAAAAAAGAAATATTACCATATTTTCAGTTGGAAAAAAGAATTATCCGTCCAGCCAATTATCCTCCGGGTACTCCAGGTAAGGGTTCAATTATTTTTCCAGTAACCCGCAATGTAAAAGTGGGGATAATTAATCTTTCTGGTCTGGTATTTTTAGATAATTTAGACTGTCCTTTTCGTATGGCTGATGCATTAGTAGAAGAGATTAAGCACCACACACCAGTAATTTTAGTTGATTTTCACGCTGAGGCAACTTCAGAAAAGCAAGCCATGGGCTGGTATCTAGATGGACGGGTTACAGCGGTTTTGGGCACCCATACTCATGTTCAGACTGCTGATGAGAGATTGCTCCCTGAAGGTACTGCCTATATTACCGATGTCGGGATGACCGGACCTCGAGATTCGGTGCTCGGAGTTAAAAGTGAAATCATTATAAAAAAGTTTCTTACTCATCTTCCAACCCGTTTTGAGATAGCTAGCGGGACGGCTCAGTTAAATGCAGTAGTTCTTGGGGTAAATTTAGCTAATGGAAAGGCTTATTCAATTAAAAGAGTTCAACGTTTTTTAGATTAACTATTTATTAAATACGTTTATTAAATACATTTATTAAATACGTAGAAGTAGTCTGGGAGTAGCTGTTTCTAGGAACAAGGGCGACTCCTTTTATTTACTTTAGTGAAGCATTACGGGAAATAAACTGAGTATCTAATCGCAATTGTCCAAATCTTTTAAAAAAATATCAAGTCTGTAAGGGTTGGCAGAAGGATTTTTTAGTTTCAGATAGAATATGATTAATTAGGAATTTATTAACTGTAGATTAGAATGCACAAAAACAAGGTCCTAAGGAGGTCAAAATTTTGATGGAAGTACTAAAGGTTTCAGCCAAATCTAGTCCAAATTCAGTAGCCGGTGCCTTGGCTGGGGTACTCCGGGAACGTGGAACCGCAGAAATACAAGCCGTAGGAGCCGGTGCCCTTAATCAGGCTGTTAAAGCAGTAGCGATTGCCAGAGGTTTCGTGGCCCCTAGCGGAGTGGACCTCGTTTGTATTCCAGCTTTCACAGATATTCAAATTGATGGACAGGAAAGGACCGCCATCAAATTAATTGTGGAACCTAGATAAAATCTAGATAAATTAAAATATTGTTTGTTATTTCTTTTGGTACATTAATAGGATTGATCCAGGGGTGATATGAGCCCCTGGACTTTGTTTTAACTAATGTAATTTGGGAAAGGCGGTTAGAATTACATTTGACGAACAAACGTGTCATCTCTCATATTATTGTTGATGCACATTGTGATACCCTTAGCTTGGCCACAAAACTCCAAGGTGATTTACTCAGCTTGCCTCCTCCAGCTCAAGTAGATTTTACTCGCTTGTTAGAGGCTAAGGTTAATCTTCAGTTTTTTGCTTCTTTTGTCGATCCGAAAAATCAACCGCCTTTAAGGCAATATCTACACCAGATTGAATTTTTTCTCCAACAAGTTGAGAAATATAAAGGAGTTGTTCACCTAGTCCGCAGAGCTGCTGATATTGATCAAGCGATAAAAACCGGACGTTTGGCTGTGCTCCTTTCAATTGAAGGTGGTGAGGCACTGGAGGGCGATCTAAGAATACTACAGTTATATAGGCGCTTAGGGGTGCGGAGTCTGGGTTTGACCTGGAACTATCGTAACTCTTTAGCAGATGGGGTCGGAGAAGAAGGAACCAAAGGAGGGTTGACTAAGTTTGGCCGCTTAGTTGTTAAGGAAATGAATCGCCTAGGCATGTTAATCGATCTTGCTCACATGTCTGAAGCCGGCTTTTGGGAAGTCATTGAACTCAGCGATAGTCCAGTTATTGTTTCTCATGCGAACTGTCGAAAATTACAGGATCATCCGCGGAATCTAACTGATGCTCAACTAAAAGGCTTGGCTCAAAAAAAGGGAGTGTTAGGGATAACCTTGGTTAATCAGTTTCTTGGTCCGGGAAACCCGGGAGTTGAGGCGGTTCTTGACCATATAGAGTACGCTGTAGAAG
>JAAZDI010000051.1 GCA_012512295.1 Syntrophomonadaceae bacterium | reverse complement strand
TATTAGATCAATGGCCTTTATATCAAAGGGTTGGGGACGTTCTGAGTAGGACGCTAAGACTGTGGTCATAGGCTGAAAAAAACAGATTGGTTTAGGTTGTGGATAAACAAAACCTGTGGATAATGTGGATAAAATTGTTGATAACTAGGATTCATGCACTTTGTACTCGATTTGTGATTTGTTGAACAGGGGATAAATGAATTATCCACTGGCTGTGGATTGTGGGGATAATAAACTTGTTCGGCTTATGCCGAACAACGAGGCTGCGGATGGAGACTTTAGGAGCTTTTGATTCAGATGAAGGGGGTTAATAAGTGCAGCCCGTTTTATTTAGTATTGGACCTGTCTCGGTTTATGCTTGGGGAACGATGCTCAGTCTGGCGGTAATCGTCGGGGTGGTCGGCGCGCGCCGGTTGGCAATCCGAGCTGGCATAGACCCGGATCGGATTCTGGATTTGGCGATTTGGCTGATCTTAGCCGGCTTAATTGGGGCAAGGTTGTTCTACGTCTTCTTTTATGATTGGCAATTTTTTTCTGCCTATCCATTGGAGATTATTAAGTTAAACCAGCCTGGTTTGGTTTATTATGGTGGATTATTAGGTGGAATTGCGGCTGGTGGAGGATATGTCTATCGTTACCGCTTGCCATTTTGGAACCTGGCCGATGTTGTCGCCCCATTTCTGGCTTTGGGTTATGGGATTGTGCGGATTGGGTGTTTTCTTAATGGCTGTTGTTTCGGAAAGCCGACTGATTTACCTTGGGGAGTGGTCTTTCCAGGGCTGCTGGAAATCTCTCGTCATCCTACCCAGCTATATTCGGCTGGTTTGGCGCTGCTCTTGTTTGGGATGCTGATTTGGCTGTTTTGCCGTCGGAAGTTTCCCGGTCAGGTTTTTCTGGTATATTTAATGGTTTATGCGGTGATGCGAGCCGTGGTCGAGGTTTTTCGAGAGAATCTGTTGGTCCTGGGACCGATAACTATTGCCCAATTGGTCAGCCTCGGGCTGTTTTTGGTTGCCGCGGTAACCTATGTTTATCTGCGCAACCGGGCGAGAAGGACCGGTTCACTGTTCCGGTAAGAATACCATCCATGAAGAATTGATCGCGCCGTGTTTTAACGGAGGTCAGCCCTTGGCGGTTTGCCTCGTTCTTCGTTAAAATACGAGCGTTTGCTTTAGAAAGGGAATGGATAACCTGTGGATAGTTTTGGGATTAAGGACCTTAAGCATACCCTCCGGCAAACCATGTTAACCAAGCGCCGGACACTGGGAGCCGGGGAAGTAGCCCGGCGGAGTAAGCAGATAGCCGAATTTCTGATTGCCAGTTCAAGCTTTCATAAGGCTAAAGCAATTATGGCTTATGCGCCATTGCATAATGAAGTTGATACCGAATTGTTGCTCCAAGCCGCTTTAGGTCAGCAAAAACAGGTCCTTTTGCCGGTTGCTGAATGGGAAAATCGGCAACTGCGACCGGTGTCGATTAAAAGCTATCCGGATAGTTTGGTTGCCGGTCGGTATGGTATTCTTGAGCCTGCTCAAGACCGGCAATCCCCCTGGCCAGTGGAACAGATTGATTTGGTTATTGTGCCGGGAGTGGCTTTTGATGTTCAGGGATATCGATTAGGTTATGGGCAAGGGTTTTATGATCGGTTTTTAGGGCGGTTGTCGCCTCGGACTGAGGTAATCGGCCTGGCCTATGACTTTCAAGTGGTTGAGACTGTTTACCCGGAAAAGCATGATGTGATTGTGCCGATGATTGTCACGGAAAAAGGAGTGATTAATACCCCTGGAAGCAGGAGAATTTAAAGTTAATATCGAATAATGTAGATGATTGTCACATTTAGATTGACTTATCCGATTAATGCCATTGCCAGAAAAAAAGAAAGGTGGTGCCAACCTGGTTAGCCAATAAGGCATCAGCAACCAGGTCAGTTATGGAAGTGAAGCCAGAAGTGCTCGAAGCGGTTAAAAAAGCAGCTCCGGAGGGACGAATATCCTGTCCGGTTGCCCGAAAGATTGCTGAGGAGCAGGGTGAGTCACCACTGATGGTCGGAACAGCCTGTAATCAACTTAAGATAAAGATTAAAGGCTGTGAATTAGGCTGTTTTAAGTAATAGTGAAGGTAATATTGAGGCCAACGTCTAAAATCCAAACAGGGGGGTGAATTCCAGTGCAAGATGCCTTCCGCCGAAAAATAGATTATCTGCGCATCTCCATTACTGATAAGTGTAACTTAAGATGTATTTACTGTATGCCGGAGGAAGGAATTCCGCTGAAACCCCACGAGGAGATTCTACGGTTTGAAGAGATTCTTAGACTAGTCAAAATCGCTGCTGGTCTCGGAATATCCAAGATTCGTTTAACTGGTGGGGAGCCTCTGGTCCGTCGAGGTGTAGTATCCCTAATCAGAGATCTAACCCGGATACCGGGCATTACTGATGTATCTCTAACTACTAACGGCCTTCTTTTGACCAAAATGGGACCTGATCTGAAACGAGCCGGACTGAAGCGGCTCAATATTAGCTTAGACACTCTGGAACCGGAAAAATACCGGTCCATTACTCGGGGAGGTAGTTTAAAGCAGGTTTGGGAAGGCATTGAAACGGCCCTGGATTTGTCTTTTTGTCCGGTCAAAATTAATACGGTAGTGATGCGCGGAATCAATGACGACGAAATCCTTGATTTTGTCCGGTTAACTTACTTGTATCCGTTGCACATTAGGTTTATTGAGTGTATGCCAATCGGTGAAGCAGATGGCTGGGCGCGGCAGCATTTGGTGCCTCAGGCCGAAATAAAGGCGCGAGTGGAAGAGGGTTTTAAACTAGAACTTAAAGCGGAGACCGGCATACTTGGTTCGGGTCCGGCTAGCTATTATCACCTTTCCGGCGCGTTGGGTTCGGTCGGCTTTATTAGTCCTCTTTCGGTTCATTTTTGTCCGGCTTGCAATCGGTTGCGCCTTACCGCGGACGGGAAACTGCGGCCATGTTTAAATAGTCAACGGGAACTTGATCTAAAAGGGCCGTTGCGCGAAGGGGCCAACGACGAGAAGCTCAGGGAAATTTTCTTGGAGGCGGTTAGGAAAAAGCCCCAAGGCCACTTGATGAATGAGACTGACTGGAATCAGCCGCGCATGATGTACCAGATCGGGGGCTAACATAAGATTGATGGTGGTGGAAAGTGTGACTGAGGAAAAGCTGACTCATTTAGATGCCCGGGGAAGAGCCCAAATGGTCGACGTAACCGCGAAAGCAGATACGGTTCGGGAGGCAGTGGCACGAATAGAGGTGCGAATGCAACCTCAAACCCTGGCCTTGATCCAGGAGGGTGGACTGCCTAAGGGAGATGTT
>JAAZDI010000050.1 GCA_012512295.1 Syntrophomonadaceae bacterium | reverse complement strand
CCGGCCGCAATGGATATGACCATTGGCTTGGCGCCAAGCTCATGAGATACAAGATCATGAAACATTAATTCTTGCAGTACTGGGTCTAAATGTTGCGGTTTAACCGCTAATACAACAACATCAGACTGTTGAAAAACAGCCAGATTCTTATCGAACACTTTAATCCCGTATGTTTTATGCATTATATTAAGCCGTTCTGGCTGGATATCACTTGCTATCAGGTCTTCTGGATTAGTACCAGCTTTAATTAGGCCGCGGATGAGAGCTTCTGCCATTGCCCCGGCCCCGATAAACCCAATTCTGAGTTCCATACCCTGCACTAGGCTTCCCCCCTTAGGTGGATTAAATTTAAAACACGATTGTCAAAGTTAAATACCTCTTACCAGCCGCATGATTTCGCCAACTCTAGCTTCGTTTCTCGCGGCTTAGCCCCAGCCAAGGCAAGGGTAATTGGTTTGAATTTTGTTGTTTTACTTCGCTGGTTATGTCAACATTATGTGGGGCAAATAGAAAAACACCGTCGCCAATCTTCTGAACATGTCCATCCAAAGCATAGCAGGCCCCACTGATAAAATCGATGATCCGTTGGGCAACATCTTTATCTGTATTCTCCAAGTTTAATACTACCTGTCGCCGCGATTTAAGGTGTTCCGCTAAAGCCTGAGATTCATCAAAGCTAACCGGTTCAGCAACTACTACCCTGAGTTGTTTAGGTGCATGCAGGCTTAGAACATTTCCTTTCCTGACTGAACTGGGCTCTTCAATTTTAGGTTCGCGTTCGGTATGATATTGATCTTCCGTTGGCCTTTCGTCCTCGTAAGTATCGCCAACACACAAAAAGTCCATCAAACGATCAACTATCTTAGCCATGGTTTCGCCTCCTCTGAGCTGTTTCACGTCTGCCAAAAATCCCAGTCCCTATCCGAACCAAATTAGCTCCTTCTTCTATCGCTATCTCATAGTCATTCGTCATGCCCATCGATAAATATTTCATCTCTACTTTCGGTAATGCTAAATCTGCTATTCGTTCAAAAAGCTCCCGTAACTGTCGAAAGACTGGCCTAGCTTTCTCTGGTTCACCTAAAGGACCAATGGTCATTAACCCTTTAACTTCTACTCCCCCAATTGTGCTTAGCCACTTAAGAAAAGGAATCACTTCTTCTGAAGCCAAGCCCTGTTTAGAAATTTCCCTTGAAACATTGACCTGGACCAGAACCGCTGCCTCAATGCCGGTAAGCCTAGCTTGACGGGACAGCTCTTCCGCTAGAGAACGACGGTCAAGCGAGTGAATTAGTTGAACCTTACCGATCACTTTCTTTACTTTATTAGTTTGCAAAGAACCAACTATATGCCATTGAACTGGTCCCTTTATGACCGGGTATTTGGTTAAAAATTCTTGAACCCGGTTTTCCCCAAAAGTAGTGATGCCGGCACCTAGTGCCTCCTGGATTCGTTTTGGGTCAACAAATTTGGAAACTGCGACAATCTTAATCTGTTTTGGATCACGGCCCGATCTTTCGGCGGCCTGTTCGATTTTTTCCCTGATCAGGGCTATCCGTTCAGAAATATCAAACATAGCATCTTCCTATATGCATCTATAATGATTATTAAACACTGATTAACGCTTGTGTGCTAACTCGTTCAGCAGGATAAAACAGGAATGAGCTTGTCCGCACCAGGTAGCAGCTAGCTAAATAATCTAGTGCAAACGCAACCCTTCCCTAACCAGCGAAGGATTTAAGACTACTATTTCTCCTTCATTAAGACCGGTTAGGACAACTTCATTGTTCAATTCCCCGACAACCTCGACGCTCTTCCATTTGGTCCAACCTTTACGCAGAATATAGACACCCGGACCCTCTTGCCGAAATACAAGTGCCTCCCTGGGAAGAACAAAACCGGTCCAGCGCTGGGTAATTAGTTCTACCGGAACCTGCCGGCGATAAAGCATATCCTCCCTAAATTTCGGCAATTCGACGATTATTCTAATCCGACTGGCATCTCGCTGAGCCGAAACAACTTTAACCTTATTCTCCTCAACATCGAGCAACTTAAGCCAAAGAGTGTCTCCGGCTTTAATCTGGCCATCTTTCAATTCGAGCGGTAAATCTTGAACGAGTAATTCTAGCCCTAGATTAGTGTTGGCCAAATTGTCTACTATCCGGGCCAAAGGTTTTCCGGCTTCAATCCAATTGCCTAGCTGGACTGAATGATTCCCTTTTGACTCAACTAGTTGGCCAAGATCAAGCTGTTCCCACTTCTCTCGCGTCAGAAAACCTTCTAATCCATCAAGCTGAAAACTGACCAACCCGGTACATGGGGCAACCACTACTGTTTCCGTTCTTGACATAGCCACTTCAGAACTAACCAACTTGCCTATTATTTCACCCTTCCTGATCCGTTGCCCCTCAACAGCAACTGGGTGAAACAACCCACTAACATTAGCAATTACTAATTCCTCTGCGGTAAGGACAATGGCATCAACTGGGACTGTCTGTTGTAAAAGACCGGTACTTACTACCGTCGTTTTGACCGACTTCTTAATTAAAAATGACCGGCCCCACCCAATAGCCCCCCAAATCAGAAATGCCGTACACCCCAGTACAATAAGCGAGAGCAATATCCGCTGTTTTCGCCGGCGGAGAGCTGCCCGACGCTGCCGGATACGCGGAGAAGAGTAAACCATATCCACAACTCCTGTAATCCCATATTAACTCGCTCCCGGAGGACTGTCAATCCTCAAAGAAATAACGGCCCCCATTCTACCGGTTGGTTGACCATTAGCTCCCCGGTAAGAAAAAAATAGTTCCGGATGACAACGGGTGCAGATACCGGCTATCCAAATGTTTTGGGGTAGGATACCGCCTTTGAGAAGAGTCAGCTGATTAGCGGCCCAGAGATCAAGGTTAGCTCGGTCTTCTCTAAAACCATTATCCAACGGTGCTAATTGAACAGTTGAGCAGTTTTCCACTGCAACCTTGGTTAGCAATTTATTATTACCGGGAAAAGCAGCCAGGACCTGCCTGATCACCGGTTGGTCTACTTCATAGCAGCAAGGGCCGATAGAAGGCCCAATTCCGGCGAGACAATCCTCAGGTTTACTCCCGAAGACCTCCTGCATCCGCTGTAAGGTCCGAGTTCCAATCTTTTGCACCGTTCCCTTCCACCCCGCGTGAGCCAGACCGATCACCCGACGAACCGGATCAAAAAGGAAAATGGGGACGCAATCGGCATAAAAAGTGCAGAGTGGCAGTTCCGGCTCCTGAGTGATAAGGGCATCCACTCCTGGTACCGCTGTTTCTAAATCACTCGCTCCAAAACCAGCCTGGGCT
>JAAZDI010000049.1 GCA_012512295.1 Syntrophomonadaceae bacterium | reverse complement strand
GTGGTTCCTGCCACTGTGAGGCACAAACAAAAACATCACCGCAAGCATAAAACTCGACTACTTGTTTGGGGGGAATAAAACCGGTAAAGATAACCTGTTTTTCCGGTAATTCTTTAGCCAAACGATGGACATAAGCAACATATTCATCAACCTTGTTACTCCCGTACCACTTGCTACCTACAACTAATAAGATTGTTTGGGGATGCTGCCGCAGGACCTCTTGCATCGCTTCAATAACCAGATGGACTCCTTTTTTCTTGGAAAACCGGGTAACCAACAAAACTACTTTTCCGTTGCCGATGCCAAATTGACGTTTTATTCTATCTCTAATTTCTTTAGCTTCTTCCGTCCAAACTGGGTAAAAATCAGCCGGATTTACCCCGGAATAGATGGTCCGTACTTTACCAACAGCTACCGGATATTTAAGCTCGACGGTGTTTTTGATAAAATTACTAACAGTAATTACCTGGTCCACTGTTTCCAGACAAAAGCAAGCATCTTCCTGGGTAATTTTATTGGATGCAAACATCTCATTATGCAGGCTTAAGATAAATTTACTGTCCGGGGAGGCTTGGTAAAACTCACGAAATGATTTAGGACGATTAAAAATGTGTATCAAGTCAAACTTTCTTTTAGTTAATTCCTCGGCAACGAGGGCCACATATTTTTGTTTGCTTTTGCTGCTCACGGGAATTCGAAAGTATTCCACCTGATTCACAACTTCCTGATCTTTCAAATTTGGGTGGGCAATTGAAAAAACGGTAACCTGGTGCTTTTTGGACAAAAATGGCGCTATTCCCTCAATGTAAAGTTGAATTGCCCCTCCCTGGATGGGGGGAACCGGTAGTTTTTCACTGCAGACTAAAGCAACCTTCATGACATCACCGTACCCATCTTAGACTTTTTCTTGGTACCTGATCGTTACCGACCAACCGAACAGTAAGTAAAACCTTGCTGCTTCATTAACTGGGGATCGAAGATATTTCTACCATCAATAATGATCTGACCGGTCATCAGTTTTTTCACTTGATTCAAGTTAATGTTCATGAATTCTTTCCATTCGGTTAAGATGAGTAAGGCCTCGACCCCCTGGACTGCTTCATATGGGTCTTGGCCATAATCTAGATCTGGGTGAATTCTTTTAAAATTAGGCATCGCCACCGGATCGAAAGCTTTAATATGACAACCAACCTCTTTGAGGCGTTGGACTATATCTAGGGCGGGGCTTTCCCTGATATCATCTGTATCGGGTTTAAAGGACAGACCCCAGATACCAATTGTCAGTCCGGGCTTGACTGGTAATAGTTCAAATAGTTTTTGCAGTAAATTGTGCCGCTGCTTGAGGTTTACTTGGACTACTGATTGAAGCAAATTCATTTCACAACCTAACTGCTTCCCCGTTGCGATAAGGCATTTGATATCTTTAGGCAGGCAGGAACCGCCGTACCCAACACCAGCCTTTAAAAACTGTGGCCCTATTCTAGAATCATAGCCAATTCCCTCAGCTACCTTATTGATATCACCCCCGACCCTCTCACAGATACCGGCTATTTCGTTAATAAAGGATATTTTGGTTGCCAGAAAAGCATTGGAAGCATATTTGATTAACTCCGCATTCTCCCAGGTCGTAACCACTATCCTTTTGGAAATTGGTTTATAAATATCAGTTAATATGTTCGCCTCTGAGGTTCGTTCTGTCCCGATAATAACTCGATCCGGGTATAAAAAATCGTAAATAGCACTACCCTCCCGCAAAAACTCGGGATTTGTCAGCAAGGCGAAATTATGACCCTTTTGTTGCTCAAGCAAGGTCTCTTTAAATAAACGGGTACCGCCAACTGGAACGGTACTTTTTAAGATTATTGTTTTAAAGTTGTTAAGGTATTTGCTAATCTCCCTGGCTACCTGTAAAACCCGGGACAAATCTGCCGAACCGTCTGCCCGACTGGGAGTATCTACGGCAACAAAAACTAGTTCCGCACCATTCATCCCATCTTCCAGGCAGCTAGTAAATCCAATTTTTTCAGCAAGCTTGGCCTGAGCAATCGCTTCCGCTAACCCCGGTTCAAAAATTGGGATTCCGCCACTTTTTAAACAGGAGACTTTTTCCTGGTCCCGGTCAACCAGGACCACCTTGTGTCCAAAATTAGCTAAACATGTGCCAGCTACGAGGCCTACATAACCGGCGCCAATTACACAAATTTGCACCCTATAACACCTACCCTGTTGATACTCTGTTCCGACTCTATTCGATTAGTCCCAGCCTTGAATTAATCATTGTGAAAATCTTCTCAAGAACCATTCAACTTGGTTGCTTAGCCCTTGTTCCAGTAATACTTTAGGTTAATAATTCAGTAATCTGCTGGCTTTCGTTAAATCTGCCCGGGTATTGATCGGATCACCCTTTTGTCCTTCAAGGTATTTAATTTTCAATTCTTTACCGGTAATTTTCTGTAAAATTGATATTGCCTCAAAAAGACTAGCCTGACATCCCCCGCCGACATTGATAACCTCACCACTAGCATTGGATCGGGCGGCCGCTATAGTTGCCTCCACTATGTCGTCTACGTAAGTAAAATCCCTTGTTTGTTGCCCGTCACCATAGATAGTGAATTCTGTTTCTTCCATAAGGCAGCGAATTATTTTCGAAAAAGCCATATCTGGCCTTTGGCGAGGTCCATAAACAGTAAAATAACGCAAAGCCACATATGGTATTTGATAGTTTTCCCGGTAGGCCTGACAGATCTGTTCAGCAGCTAACTTGGTTACGCCATAGGGAGAAATTGGCCGAGGCAGGACCGCTTCGCTCATCGGTAAGGCACAGGTTCCGTAAACTGATGAGCTTGAAGCATAAACAAATTTTTGAATACCAGTTTCCTTTAGAGCCTCTAACATCACCTGAGTGGTTAATACATTACGATCAAGGTAGTCCTGAAAGCTATGTCCCCAGCTTAGTCTCACCCCCGGCTCACCAGCTAAATGAAAACAAAAGCCTATATCCTTCAGTAATAAAGACAGATTCACTTCGAGTAAATCAGCTTCCCAGAAAGTAAAGTTTGGCTCATTCAGTAACTTGGCAAGGTTTTGCTTCTTTAGTGCTGGATCATAGTAGCTAGTAAACGAATCAATACCAACCACCGTTATTCCATCAGCAATCAGTTTTTCAGCTAAATGAGAGCCGATAAAACCGGCTACTCCGGTAATCAGACATTTACTCATAACACACCTCTCTCATGTGGCTACCACATTCTATGTTATTAACCGCAGTAGGGTTCCAGTTATAACGACCTTACCCAGCATCAGCGGGACACTGCCGGCTGAAAAAGAAAAGTATCTTTGCCACGTCACCTTTTCAGGCACACTTTTGACAGACAAAACGTATTATATTAACGCGAGAGTTCATTACCGGAGGGTGAAATGAGCGGGCCGGAACTAACCGGAAGATAAACATTATAAGATAGGAGGGGTTAAGGTGAAGAGAACCGCGGGATCAGAAAAAAATAGAGAGATAATCACCAAGGCCATCTGCGGAACAGCCAAAAAAGATTTTCGTCATACCCACTATATTGATTTGCCTAAAGACATTGTTCCGGACCAAATATTGGGATGCTCGGTAACGCAGTTACGCTTACAGCAGCCAAAGGTCCAGGAAAAGAATCTGGTTGACAGGGCGATTGAGATTGGAGGTTCTTATGAAGTTCACATCTGGTACGCCCTGAACAATGGCAAAACAACTGATGTCTTACGTTGTCCGATTGATTTTAAAGACTCGGTCCAGATGGACTATTACGACCACCAGAGTATCGGCTTATTTGATATCCGAACGACAGTAATTAAGAGTCCTCGAGTGCTTGAATCAGTAATCACTAAAGATAACCGGATTAAGTTAGTCCTGGAAATGGGGATTTATGTTGAAGTGGTGGGCGAGACAAAAATTAACGTTCGGGTATTTGTCCCAGAAAATGATGAGGATGATGATTAAGTTTGATAAATTATCTCACTCGTTTGGCATTACTAAACCCCGTGTTCAATTGGCACGGGGCTTAGGCATTATAGTATAGTAGTGGGTGTTGCC
>JAAZDI010000048.1 GCA_012512295.1 Syntrophomonadaceae bacterium | reverse complement strand
GGACCATAGGGAAATCCCCAGGTCAAGCTATCGCCGAGACAGGCTATTTTAGGTGCAGTAGACATACTAGTTATTTATCCACCCTTCTTGAATAGTGTTTATTCACCGCCTCATAGCGGTTACCATTAATCTAATCTATGACAGATGGGGTTATAACCTGTTGGGGATCTGGGCCGCCTTCTTCAGCGGTTGCTGGAAGCGGTTCGGCCACGGGGTCGTCACTACCCGAAACCTTTTGTAATTCCAGCAGGATTGCTTCCAATTCCTTAATACTCTCCCCATAACCAGACCAATCACCCTCCCGTAATCGGCGTTGAGCTTCCTGAAAGGTTTGATAGGCCTTCTTAGATAAATCAGACGCTGAAAGAGACTCCGTTGGATCACTTGTTATCGGTGTCTGAGCTTCAGATTCAACTGGCGGGGAGGCTCCTGGTCCTAATATCTTCTTTATAGTAGAAGATACGGGTGTTTTGCATATGATAGGTGGCGTACATTTTAGCTTGGACTAAAAACAAATCTTCCGGGTAACGCAAGTGTTGTTTTAAATCCGCTGGCATTACCTCTAATGGCCGAAATAGTTGGGGAAAAATAAGTTGGTAACTTCGGATAATTGGGTCCTCATTGTCTGTAACGTAAAAACTCATACTGCCATCATAGGCGTCAATTACTACTTTAACCGAATTACGAACATAGTTCCCCCACCCTTCAGTCGGTTCCGAATAAGGATACAGGCTACTAACTGTATAGGCGTCTTGAATCCAGTAAACCTTTCCCCCACTAACTACTGGGTATGGATCATAATCGTATCGCAAAAATGGTGCCACTTTCCGAACCCGTTCGTGAATGTTACGGTTATATAGGATTTGGCTATTCGGGGTTAAATCATGAGATAACAAAAGTTTATAATCTCCGAAAGCCATCGCAAACATTACTCGCCGGAAAATAGATGAAAGCTGCACCCCACTAACTGCTTGGTACACAGACTCTATGTTATGCTCGCCCATTGGGTAATTAAACTCAGACGTTTTTGTATTGACAATCACATAGTCGTTAGTCTCTTCCCCATAATAAATCTCAGGGCGTACTAAGGTTAAACTCTCAATTGATGATTCAGGAGGGATATTTTTAATAAAGAACGTAGGTAGTCCTTCTGCGGTAACTTCATTAACTGGACTCATAGCTACTCCGTAGCCGTGGGTATACTTCAATTTCTGGTTAACCCAGGTCTGAGCTTGGGGTGGAAGCTTGGATTGGACCATTTCTCGCACACTCAGCATTACCTGACGATAGTTGCCTTCTATCATATAACGGTCAATGTCCATATCTTTAAAAGTATAGTAAGGCCATAATTCTTGGAGCTGAGAATATGTTTGCTGCAGCGGCTGCCAGTCCCATAGACGGATGCTATTAATGGTAGCCTCGTTTTCTTTCAAGTCAGTGGGCGTTAAAGTATTCTCCACCGGAAAATTTTCCCGCTTAATTTTATCCAATCCATATGCTTTCTGTGTATAGGCAATGTTATAGGCAATATAGGGTTCTTCAACAGTAAATTGATTGGGAATTACTCTGAATTTTTGAATCATGGCTGGATAAAACACACCCAGCAGCAGGGAAGTAGTGATAAGTAGGGCAATACTGATTCCAACCCATTTAAGCCGGCGAAAGTAAAGGTTGCCAATGATAGCTACAGCACAAAGCAAGGCGACTATACACAATGTCTGATAGGCTAAGAGACGAGCGTGGATATCTGTATAGCCTGCTCCATACATAATCTCATTGGCTGAATAAAGCAGGCCATAAGAATCAAGCTTATAGCCCCAGGCCTTAATGATGAAAAATGTGGCAATTAGAACAGATAAATGGACTTTTGCCCGTGTAAATTCGGTAAAGGGCTTTTTAAAAATAGCTTTCGGACTACTCAGAAGATAAATAATGGTAACCGCAATTGCCGAAATAATAATACCGGCAATCAGATAATTATAAATAAGCTGATAAAATGGCAATTTAAAAATGTAAAATCCTACATCTTGTTGGAAGATAGGATCAATAATGCCAAATGAACTCGCGTGAAGATACTGCTGAACTACTATCCAATTATCAGAAGCTACCGCACTAAAAATATAAGCCAGTAGCAAACTACTAACGATAAAAAATATGATTAAACCCCGGCCTTCCAAAAATTTTTCCCAAAAAGGCTTTTGGAGCCGAATTATATTGTCGGGTGATTTGTTTAAGGTTAAGTTGATTAAAGTTTGGCGAGTGGCCAAAAAATTAATCAAAAAAACTGTAAAAAACCCAAGACCAACTATCAACCGCAAGAATACTTTGGTCAACAGGGTCGTTAAAAACACAGATTGAAGATTGATAGATTTAAACCACATCCAGTCCACATACAGATCGGTAGTGAGGGCACCCAATGCGATCAGTAAGATTACCCCTAAAAAAACCAGAATTTTGCGTTTCGGGTTTATTTCCATCACTCGTCTCCTCTTTGTGAATGTTTATGGACCTGAACTGAATTTATTATATATTAAGATCGTATTTAAAAGTAGTTACAGCATCAATCAAATGTTCTCAGTATTGTATATTCAGTATTTCTTTGGGCTGGAATTCTTCCTGCCCCTCGAATCAACCGAATGATTTCATCTTGGTTTAATCGATTCTCACAACCAGCGGCTCGCACGACATTTTCTTCGAGCATAATGCTCCCCAAATCATCTGCTCCAAAAATAAGTGATAATTGACCAACCTCTGGACCCTGTGTCAACCATGATCCTTGAATGTGGGGGATATTGTCTAGATATAAGCGAGCGATGGCCAGAGTTCTTAAATATTCGATTGACGATAGATGAGTTCCACCCAGTCTAGTGTTGTCGGGGCGAAAGGTCCATGGAATAAAACCTCTAAATCCGTTAGTCCTATCTTGTAAATTTCTTATCTTGTCCAAGTGGCTTATTCTTTCTGCTCTAGTTTCTGTTACCCCCATCATCATCGTGGCCGTTGATGCCATACCAATACTATGTGCGGTTTCCATTACCTCCAACCATTGACTGGAGGAGATTTTATGAGGACTGATGATATTCCTTACTCTATCGACTAAAATTTCTGCCCCACCACCGGGCAAGGAATCTAAACCGGCTTCAGCCAGTTTTAATAGGACCGTACGAATCGATACATTCGATACCATCGCCATATGGTAGATCTCTGGAGGTGAGAAGGAATGGATCGTAACGTTAAAATGAGATTTGATGTCTTTGATCAAATTGATAAAAAAGTCCAAGTCTAAGTCTGGGTGAAGGCCTCCTTGCAGCATTATTTGGGTTGCCCCCTGAGCTAGGGCATCCTCAATTTTTTCGAATATCTCTCTTTCAGTTAGAACGTAAGCTTCAGAATGGTGCCTATCTCGGTAGAAAGCACAAAATTGACAGCGACTGATACAAATATTAGTATAATTGATATTCCGATCAATAATAAAAGTCGCCGTGTTATCAGGGTACCGCTGATGATAAATTTCGCTCGCAGCCTGTCCCAAGTCTAAAAAATCTGCTTCTTCTAGAAGAACCAAAGCCTCTGAAGGGTTCAGACGCCGTCCATTAACTACTTCACTTAATAATCTTGGTATAGTGTTCATATTTCTTTCCGCCTTCCGACTCATTCAAAGTTAAGCTAACGAATGAGGTATATTTAGAAACTGTAATGAGGGTATCTTTGGTAAGAAATTGTGTTTATGAGCACTTGTGTAAAACGTTATTAATCCCTCTTGCTTTTTCTCCCCGAAATCAAATCGCAGACAGGCGAAGTACTGCTCCAGAAGATGAGCCTCTAGCGTTTCCCAACGGGCAGCATTACTGGCAATTTGAGATAGATTTTCCAAACTGTATTGCATGGATTGGAAAAAAGAATGATACACCTCCTGGGCAAGTTCCGGGTGCTTTTCGGCAAACTCACGCCGAATTGCCCAAACAGCAAAAACCATCGGCAAACCCGTCAGTTCTTTCCACAATTTTCCTAGGTCATAACTAAACAAGTCTGGTCGGGGATGAAAATAAGCCCGTAAGGCATGATCGCCAATTAATAGGGCAGCATCAGCTTCTAACAGCATTGAACCTAATTCAGGGGGACAAATAAAAAAGTTACAGTTCAAGCCGTATTTTTCCTTTAGTAAAATCTTGAGCAAAGCATGAGAAGTAGCCGAGGTATTAGTCAAAGCAATGGTTCGGCCTTCGAGTTCTTCAATTGGCACCTTGCTTAAGAGTAAGATACTGAGTACCTCTTCCTCTGCGCTAACGGTCAGGTCAGGCATCAGTAAAAGCAAATCTGCGTGTCGCCCATATTCTATAGACGAAATGGGACTAATATCTAATTCACCTTGAATAAGCATCCGGTTTAACTCGGTTGGAGTACCTTTGGTTAACTCGACATCCAATAAAACATCTTTTTTAACTAAACCATAGTACAAGGGTAAGCAGTTAATAAATTGAATATGTCCAACACGGGGACGCATAAACAACCCCCTATCTTTTTTATATGATTAAACATGATTAAACATGTTTGATCATGTTTAATCAAACACTTGAAGAATATTATATAAAGTATCTCGTTCAACTGGAGTATAGCCGGCTTCCCGAATAAGTCGGATAAGCTCTTCTTTAGTTATACCTTCATTAGTTCTAGCCCCAGCTGCATGAGTAATTTTTTCTTTGACTACGGTGCCATCAAGATCGTCCGCTCCGAAATTAAGCGATATCTGGGCCAATGGTATTCCTTGCATAATCCAATAAGCCTTAATATGGTCAAAGTTGTCCAGGATTAGACGAGACACGGCGATCATTTTGAGGTCTTCAAAAGCTGTTGTCCTTTGGATACTTGATAACTGAGTATTTTGCGGATGAAAAGGTAACGGGATGAATGATTGGAAGCCGCCAGTTTCATCCTGCAAGTTACGTAAAGCCAATAGATGATCTACTCTTTCTTCTAATGTTTCAATATGACCATAAAGCATCGTTGCGTTACTCTTGAGGCCTAAACTGTGCGCTGTCCGCATTACTTCCAGCCAGCGTTCACTGTTGGCTTTATTTGGACATAGCTTGTCTCTTACCCGGGGACTAAAAACCTCAGCCCCTCCTCCCGGTAATGAATCCAGACCGGCTTCTTTTAGAGTTTGCAATACCTGATGCAAAGAAAGCTGAGAAATCTTGGTAAAGTAGTCTATCTCAACTGCCGTAAAGGCCTTTAGGTGAATCGTGGGAAACCTTTCCCGACAAAGACGAATAACCTCGACGTAATAATCAAAAGGCAGGTCCGGGTGGAGAGCACTAACAATATGAAGCTCCTTGGCGCCACCTTCAACCCCATACTCGGCTTGTTGCAATACCTCATCCAGAGTCATTGCATAGGCTCCGGCATCATCTCGGTCACGACCGAAGGCACAAAATTTACACCGGGATACACAGATATTAGTCAAATTAATATGGAAATTCGAGTTAAAGTAGACATGTTGCCCGGTTTTTTGTTTTTTTATTCTTCTGGCTAACCGGCCTAACCCTATCAGGTCATGGCAATCCATTAGAGCTAGTCCGTCTTGCCGAGTGAGTCGCTTCCTTTGATCTAGCTTGTTTTGAATATCTTTTAATAACCGGTCCGACACTTTGTCCTGTTTCTCCCTTCTGGGTTTCATCCGTTCTTTATGCTTAAGTTGATACATACAAATATTTATCTATTTCGAGATAATTCCGCCATTTCCTCCTCGTATAGTTTGCCTTTGTCGAAAAGACTTTAAGATCAAACATTCATTTGCAGCCATTATTTGATTTCTAGTGCGCGAAACAATTAATGGCCACCACATATTTATTAGTATCCTGTTCGAGCCATTTCCACTATTTGGCGAACAAGCTCAGGGAACTCAATACCAGCATGGCGCGCGGCATCCGGAAATAGGCTGGTGGCCGTTAACCCCGGGGCGGTGTTTATCTCCAAAACAAAGGGTTGACCGTTGGCATCAATTATGCAATCAACCCGAGCGTACCCTCGACAACCAATTGCCTGATAGGTGCGAAGGCAGACTTCTCTTGCTAATTTCTGGGTAGTTTCGGGCAAGTTAGGTGGTATAATATGCTGACTCATTCCCGGGGTATACTTAGATTGGTAATCATAGATGCCAGTTACTGAGGTTATTTCAATCAAGGGCAGAACGACTGGCGGATTGTCACCCATAATGGATGCTGTTACCTCGGTTCCTTTAATCATCTTTTCCACCAATATTTCCGAGTCAAAGGACAAAGCATCCTTAACTGCTGCTATTATGTCATCTTCCCGATGTACAAAAAACACCCCAATGGTTGATCCCTGGGCTATTGGTTTCACCACCAAAGGTAAAGGATACAGTTGTTTAATCTTGTTCAGTACTGATGTCCAACCTAATGTGTCGACTTCTTTTCGATTGAGACTAATAAAAGGTGGGGTGGGTATTCCTTCATAGCTTAATAATTTTTTGGTAATTAACTTATTCATGCCTATGGCACTGGCCAGAACCCCAGGACCGGTATAAGGTATACCCATGATGTCAAGTAATCCCTGGAGGGTTCCATCTTCCCCTAGCTTACCATGAAGAGCAATAAAAACCGCATCGGGTCGTTCTTGGAATAGTCGTTCTATTAGCGATGTATTGGCATCAATTTTCACAGCCGAATAGCCTGTTGCCAGCAAAGCCTGATATACGGCTTCCCCACTTCTAAGAGACACTTCTCGTTCTGAAGAGGTCCCTCCACAGAGAACCGCAATTTTTTTCATCCTTAATGGCGCTTAATCTCAAGATAGCTAGGACAAGGATATT
>JAAZDI010000047.1 GCA_012512295.1 Syntrophomonadaceae bacterium | reverse complement strand
TATCGAAAGCCACAACCCTAACGGATGATGCTATGTCAAATATACTATCTTTGGGTTTTGTCTATAAAGAAAGGAATGGAGCAGATACTCGGTGTCAAGAGTGATGGTTTTTGCGCCCCACCCGGATGATGATTTGATCGGTTGCGGGGGCAGCATAGTTAAGCACCTGCAACGCGGGAATACAGTTACAGTTGTTTATCTTACTTCCGGGGAGTCAGGTAGTTTAAAGTACAGCAAAGCAGAACTGGCTCAAATTCGTGAAGCCGAAGCAACTCGCGCCGCCACGCTACTCGGCCTCACGGACATAATATTTCTGCGAAACCCTGACGGCTACCTGGAATTTAACCGGGATAACTTAATCCGGATTATCAGTCTAATCAGAGATAAACAACCGAACATCGTCTATTTGCCCCACAGCCAGGATTTGCATAAGGACCACCTCCGAACCAATGAACTGGTGCTTGAAGCTTGCAATCGGGCAGGCGGTCCTTGGTTTCAGGAGTGTGCCGGTGAGCCTTGGTCTGTGGATACTATCTTAGGTTATGAAGTCTGGACGCCGTTAATCTATGTTTCTTACGTTGAAGACATTACTCCTTACCTGGAACAAAAAATTGCCGCCCTGCGTTTGCATGAATCCCAACTGCAAGATATTCAATACGACGAAGCGGTTCGGAGCTTAAACCGGTATCGAGGGATCATGACTGGTAAAGGCCAGTATTGTGAGTGCTTCCAGATTCTTAAAGTGAGTGAATTATATGGATAATAATAAATTGTTGATGATCACACCCTTCTCCAAGAGCCAGCGGGGCAACAGTCTGACGGTTGCCAGGCTTCGGCATGGCTTACAGGAGAGGGGTTTTTTAGTGGAGGTATTATCTTTGGAGGAATCGGCCTGGCAAAAGTCATTAACCGCTATGATCCGGGAAAAACAGTATGCCTTGATCCACGGTTTTCATGGCTACTATTTTGGGCAGGTGTTGGCAAAAGTACCTGAGATAAAACAATTTCCTCTAATCTTAACTACTACCGGCACTGACCTGAATTACTACTTGAACTTAACCGGAACAGAGGTTAACCTGGTTTATCTTGCCTTCCAGGCGGCTGATAAAATCGTCGTCTTTAATGAAGAGTTTAACGAAATGCTTCGAAGCATAGATTCGGAGCTAGCTGCTAAGTTGATTACCATCCCCCAAGGAGTGTGTCTGCCGGGAGATAAATCTGGCAACTTAAGCCGGAATAAATCCAGCCAACGCTGGGATCTGCGATTGACTGAGGAAAACATTGTGTTTGTCATGCCCAGCGGTCTAAGAAAAATAAAAAATATTGAATTGGCGATCAATGCTTTAGAGAGAGTCCATGCGGATTTTCCCCAGATTCGGTTAGTGTTGCTGGGGGCAGTAATCGAGGCAGACTACTATAGCAGTCTGCGAAAACGAATCAATGAACTTGAATGGGTCAGTTATCTTGGGGAAGTTCCCCATGAGGAAGTCAAAAGTATCTTGTCCCTGGGGGATATTGTCTTGAATACCTCTTATTCTGAGGGCCAGCCTCAGGGTGCCCTGGAGGCGATGAGTCTGGGCCTGCCGGCCATCCTGTCAGCGGTCCCCGGCAACTTGAATCTAATAGAAGCGGGAGTCGAGGGTTTTTACATCCAGACTGAAAAAGAGTTAATTGAGGCAGCCAAGACCCTAATCAACAATCCTGATTTAAGGAAACAAATGGGTGCAGCCGCCAGGAGGCTGGTTGAGGCCAGGTTTAACGTCAATAAGGAGTTGGCTGCCTACAGCGAGCTATACGACCAACTCCTAGTGTATAAGTCAACGCAATGAAGAATCCTGACAATATCTTGTTTATACTCTGTTAGTGTCGCCACGCGGGTTCAGCAAACAGACACCTACTGGCACAATTTTACTCTTTGATGGTACTGTTAGCGGCATTAGGGTCTATTTTTACCCTGGTTACTGCCGATTTTTTCTTAAATTTATTTAATGTTTTTTCTGATTAGGTTTTTTTGTTTTAGATAGTAGCCGAGAGAAAGGACCAGGATTAACGTGATGACCGGGACGATAATCTCGAAGCAGGGAATGAAATAGCCTGCTTCACGTAAAATAATTGGATCTTCGGCGATCATCTGGCCGGCGGTCCAGGCTAATACTCCGCCCCCAAGGTAAATGATAAATGGAAATCTTTCCATCAATCGCAAAATAAAGGTGCTTCCCCAGACAATTATCGGAATGCTAATTGCCAGCCCAAACATAACCATAAATATGCTGCCGCGGGCTGCTCCCGCTATCGCAATGACATTATCAATCCCCATCAAGAGATCAGCCAAAATGATAATTTTAACGGCATCCAGTATATTCTTACCGGATTTTATTCCGCCGGCTTTGTTGGTCCCGTTTTGATTATCGTTTAACAACAGCTTAAACGCTATCCAGACAAGCATTAATCCCCCGACAAATTGTAACAACGGTATGCTTAATAGATAGAGGGCTACAGCGGTTAAGGAAACTCGGACCCCTACTGCCCCTAATGTTCCCCAGATAATGGCGGTCTTTCGTTGTTCCGGTGGAAGCGATTTAGCCGCCAAGGCAATGACTATTGCATTATCGCCTCCTAATACCAGGTCTATCACGACAATGCTAAACAGGGCAACAATTGTTTCGGTACCAGTCAAAATAAACAACTCCTATTTGTTGCTTGCGTTAACTTGATGCCAACTCCTTTCTTAGCGTCGTTCCGATTTCTCTCTAGAATTATATTCATAATGCTATGCAACAGACCTTCGAGCTAGGGCTGTATTCACTTGTATTGACTGTATTGACGCCTTTATTAGTCTAGGATAATATCATCTAAAAGATATTGTTTCGGGAGGTAGATGTGCTTAACGATATGTTAACGGATGCGTATTATTTTAAGGTGTGCCATAACGAGGTTAAACCCTGGGAGGCAAGCCAAATAACCTGCTTTAATCAAGAAAATCAAGAAATTGGTAGGCTACAATTCACTGGCCCTGAATACGATTACTGTGTACGGATTGAAGATTTATATGTAAAGCCTGATTGTAGACGCCAGGGTGCTGGCAGCGCGATGCTTAATTATTTAATCAAGCAAAACCCAGCGGTTCCGATTTTTGTAAATATAATCCCTGTTTATCGAGGGGTAGATTTGAATGGATTAATTGAATTCTACACGGTGAACGGTTTTTATGTGAAGAGAACATCGAATATTCAGGCTGAAGGATATTTTAATTTTGGGGATTGAGGAAAGATGGTTCATTTAATCACAGTATATCCTCCAGAAGACCTCTTTCTTGAGGATGTACTTAAACAGGCTGGAATTTCCGTCATCAAGATTAGGGAAGCCATTGGGACTGTCCATGGTCTAAGTATTGGTCCTCTAGCAGAGATAAAATTGTATGTTCCAAAAGCACAAGAGCAAGCGGCGAATGAGATTATCAGAGATATAGAAAAATTTTCGATATGCAATAATAACGAAAGCGATTAAAATAAAATCCAAAAATGGGAGGCAGAATATATGTGGTTAGCCGAAGAAATGATTAATTTTTTTGATTTTCCCCCCTTACAAGGTACAGACAACCAAGTCGCCGTGGCGGAAAAAATACGAATCAGGATCTTGCTTGATTTGATCGATGAAATAGCTCGGCGTCACCAAAATTCGGTAAGTAAATTTGGTGATGAACTTTATCGAACAGTTTTTCAGTTAATTCAGGAGAATTCGATACCAGAAAGCGATGTTTTTTGGGAAATTAGTCGACAAGATTGGGCAATTTGGTGGATCGAAAATCGATTTAGCACAGTTGCTGACTTCCTGAGGTATATATAAAGCAGACAAATATTATATTTCGAGCATTACCGATCAGTTTTCAATCTGTAAAGCGTCGGCTTCAATCTGTCCTCTCGCTTCCAACCCGGTAATTCTAGGATGGACCGGTCGCTGCTCCCGGTCCAAATTCACCGGAAGGCCTATCTGCTGTCGAATTTTGTTGTTCTTTAGGATTTTATATTTCTTGCCTTTTATCTTTCCCGCATGTTATTATAGGGTCAACCTGATAGATTATTTTGAAAATGAAGTACAACTCTTTAAACTCATTTTATTCTTACTAATAGCTGGGAATAGCCAATTTTTGTATTAGTACATCAGCCTACTATTCTGAAAAGCTTTTTTAATATTAGCAATATTGAGTTTAAAAAAAATCATCGTAATTTTTTGAATAATAAGAGGAATTAGAAAGAATGCGTCGAATATATATTTATAGTAAGGGTACTTCGTTTTAAACATTAAGACGTTATACGAACTCCAATAATTACCCAAGTAGTGGAAGCTTAATAAGGAGAGGAAAGGAGGTGGGAGCAGGGGCCCCGGTCCTAAAGGAATCGACAATTGTACCTTATGGAATCTGGTGATTAATTCTGCATCATACACATTTAAAGTTAATACGAAACTCTTAACTCCTCGTTAGCCAGTGTGTAGGAATTCGTCCGGGGGTCCCTTCAAACTAATAACAAACAAAAGAAGGGGGTGGATAAATAGAGAGAGATTCTCGGGTAATCTGCTAGGAAAGTGGCAGCGTGGCAACATTATTGTATTTATTTCATTATGAATTTTATTGTTTGAATCTTTCGTCTCTTCTGAATTAAAATTAAATGATTAATCCTTTAAATATTTAGAAGGGGGTTATGATATGTCAGATCATGAACACGTATTTGCGAATCCAGCCCCGGCGGGGTTGGTTGCCCTGGCGATGGCCTGCTGGACTTTCTGGGCGATGTATACTGGACGGGTAACTGGCGATGCGGCACCGGTTCTGGCCTGCTGGATGGTCGGCGGCGGACTGGTCCAATATGTAGCAGGGATGTTTGAACTAAGGAATGGTGTTATTTTAGGCGGTTGCGTATTCTTGTTCTTTGGTGCCTTTTTCATGTTCGTCACCGCTTTGAGTCTGATGACCAAGTATTTGCTGGCTAAAAATGGTATGCCAATGGACGCAAGAATCGAAGGTTATGCCTGGATGGCTTGTGCAATCGGTTTAATCGGATTTACCCCAGCATACCTTAAGGGTCCCAAATTGATGTTCCTCTTGGTTGTCATCGTGGATATTTGTCTAGTTTTGATTGCTTTAATAGACATGGCTGCGGTTCCGAAAGCAGTCTATGCTCCTCCTGTTGGCTGGATGCTCTTCTTAGTCGGAGTTATGGGTCTATACCTGGCAACGGCAGTGATGCTTAATACAGCTTTTGGCAAGTCTGTATTGCCAACTACCACTCCGTTTATCACTGGCTAAGAAGATTGGTGCTTAAGCCCATTAATGTCAGCGGTTTTTTGCCCTTGCAGTTTGTGAAAAGTATCTGCCTTTAGAATTACCATTAAATTAACTAATTACGAATAGTTGATTAAACACGGGGATAGACTTCGTTAATTACGAAAGCTCTATCCCTGTTTTTTTTGATTTTTACACAGCTAAAGATGTAACGAGTTTTTTCCGATATTAGTATTAATCAGCAAATATAGAAAATACAAAAATGGGGGCGGTCAGGAGTGAAAATTGATAGTTCAATTATTTCGATGACCAGTCAGCAAAGCGTTTATCGAGAATACAGTAAACGCGAGACACTAAGAGTCTGGACGGCTCCTGGTCAGCCGAATTTGGCGAAGCAGGGATCAAGCTTGCAACCAGTGGCGGCTAATTATACCTTGGAATTATCGCCGGAGGCCTTAGAGGCATTGCAGCAAAATTCGGAAGAGATTGAGATCGATATCGAAGCCGAATTACCGGAAAAAGACAAACAAAGGATTATGGTATTGCAGAAAATGCTGAGTTTACTTACCGGGAAGGAATTTAAGTTTGTTCTGCCGAAGAAAATTAGAATTAACCCTAACTCGGCTACTTTAAAATTGGGAGTCAGACAAATCAGCGGGAATGGACCGCAGCGGTTGGGATGGGGACTGGAGTATACTCGGTATGAATCTTACCGAGAAAGTGAACGACTGTCTTTTAATGCTTCAGGGATTATTAAGACTGCTGACGGCCGAGAGATTGTTTTTACCACTGAGTTGAACATGAGCCGGCAATTCGTGCAGGAAAACAATATTGCGATACGGGCTGGCGATGCTCCTTTAACTGATCCCTTGATTATTAACTATAAAGGGGCCGCGGCTGAACTGACTACAACCAAATTTAGTTTTGATTTAGATACAGATGGCCTAATGGATCAGATTTCTTTTGTCAAAGGAGGCAGTGGCTTCTTGGCCCTGGATCGAAATGGCGACGGTGTGATCAATAATGGCAGTGAATTGTTCGGCCCGAAAACCGGTAATGGGTTTGCAGAATTAGGTCAATATGACGTTGACGGTAACGGTTGGATAGACGAATCTGATCCGATCTACCAGCAGTTATGCATTTGGACCAAGGATGCCGAGGGAAAAGATTGTCTGTTGGCCCTAGGCCAAGTAGGGGTAGGGGCCATTTATCTGGGTCATCTGGCGGCCGGTTTTAGCTACAAAGACGAAGACAATCAATTGTTGGGGGTAGCGCGAAAGGCCGGCATCTTTGTCCGTGAAAACGGCACAGTCGGAACAGTGCAGCAGGTCGATTTGGCGATATAGGCGAGAGAATGAGTAGGTTTTATTTTGTTTATTAACTTAAGGTCGATAGGGGTAACTTTTCAGGATTTTTTCGGGATAATGTCTATTAGAAGTAGTGTGGTTTAGACCGAGATAAATATATTATGTTATGCAATTATACGATATGAACATATTATGGTATTTTAATGGAATTATAAGCTTTCAGAGTTTTTTTGAGTCAGGGGCAGAGGTTATGGATTTAAGGATACATCAGCAGTTTGGACAAATAGGACTTAATATTAAGAAACCATTTCTCAACCTGGAAATAAGGCCTCAACGTTTTGAAGTCAAGACTAGCTTGCCGAAAGTATCAATCCACCATGAATTAGTCCCCCTGAAGATCGATCAGCAAGAATTTTTTGCTACCCTGGGTTACCGAAATTTACGACAGATTGCCCAACATTTTTTAAGCATTGCCAAGAGTGCAGTCCTGGAGGGTATAGGACGCAGGGCGGCTGAAGGTGATATGCTGGGGGCAATTGAGAAGAATATTAGTGTAGCCGATATTGCTCGGATGAACGCTGATAGATACGTAGAGTCTAATCTGGTTTTTCCGGGACCTGCGCCAGCCCCAGAGGTTGATGTTCCTCGGGTCCCAGTCAAAGTGGACGTGGAACCGGGCCGGCTTGATGTCAACAATGTAAAAGGAAACGTCAAGGTGAAACTGGATTGGGGGCAAGTAAATGTCTATCTGAAGCAAAAGCCCTACCTACAGTTGGAGTATACCGGTAAAATGATTGATACTGTAGTGTAAGGCCTCTCCCGCCTACGCTTAATAAAAGGCGAAAGCTTCTTGCCTGATCGACCATAGTCGCATGAGTCCTGCGCAATCTCGGCCGGCGTGAGTTCGGACACTCTTTGTCGTGGGGCTTTAATTATTTCTTGCCGAGATTATTTGTCTGAGTTTAAAGGTTCGTTACTTTGATGAAGAGAGAGAGACAGGCCTTAGATTATAAAGTAGATCTCTGACGCTATCAGT
>JAAZDI010000046.1 GCA_012512295.1 Syntrophomonadaceae bacterium | reverse complement strand
CTTGCACAAGGCTAGAATGCCGCTCCATTAGTTCTGTGAGAATTATTGACCCGATCAGAGGGGATTGCGACTATCGACCTCTGCGTCAGCGGAGGCCAAAAACTACCCCGGCGTGAGAATTATTGACCCGATCAGAGGGGATTGCGACGGCATTATACCCGGGACGGACAAGCCTACCTTGTTGAAGCGTGAGAATTATTGACCCGATCAGAGGGGATTGCGACTAGGGAAGCTGAAAAGAAGGGGACAGGATGATGGCCAAAACGGAATGCTTCGGGAATCATTTGACGCTACAGCTGCCGCTTATGTCCAAGCTTTACCAATAGAGTGAAGCGACATATCTGGGCATTTTTTCCTGATCATGTTACAATATTCATATGTTACAATATTTTTATAGTCTAGTTTGTAATATTTAATTTTTAATGTTGTAATATGCAGTGTATTATTTAGCGTATTACCCGGGTTAATTTCTAATCGAATTTCCAATCGGTCGGGAATCAAGCGGGGCCCCAACAAGGTTCGCTTTTTTAGCCAAGCCACATCATAGTTAAAGGGGGGAAGAATGAATAGGAGTAAATAACCGGCTGCAGAAAGGGAGGTTGTTTTTGGTGAGGAAACTCAGATTAGGTCTTGTATTAGCGTTGGTCATTAGTCTAGTATGTTGTCTCCCGGCATTGGCCGATGAGGGAATGAATCTGAAAATTAATGAGCAGGACATTTTTATACCAAGTGCCTATATAGACAATGGAACCACCATGATTCCGCTTGATATTTTTTCCAAGATTGCCGGCACCAGTGAGCAATGGATTGACGACAATAAGGTTGCCATAACCGGCAATAACAAAACAATTACCTTGACTATTGGGAGTACAGAAGCGGTTAGTGGAGATGAGACTCTAACTATTACCCAGGCTCCGGTCAGGAAGGACACCGATGTCTTTATTCCCTTGCGTTTCTTAGCTAGTGAATTCGGTTTTACAGTCAACTGGGATCAAGAGAATCAAAAGGCCTTGCTCGATCGCGTGCAAACCCGCGATGGCATGACTGCGATGGAGTTATTGATCAAGTCCAATCAAGCGAGTCAAGCTGTTAACACCTTTGCCATGGACGGGACAATGCAAATTAGTCTCAAGGCAGTAGCAGATGGAGAATCAGTCCTGGATCCAGCGATGAATATGACAACATACTTAGAGGGTTCGTTGCAAAATGAGCCGCTGGAGGCTTACATTAAACAAAAAGTGGCTATTAGCGGCCAGGAACCAATTGAAGGTATGGAAGATATGGTCGTGGAAACCTACATGACCGAGGATAAAATGTACATGAAGGCCCCCGGACAGGGATGGATGGCAATGGATCTGCCTTTCCCCAGCGACTTCATTAAAGAACAGCAGGAGCTTCAATCTAATCCGATAAAAGCAGCAGAACAGATGCAAGAGATGGGGCTGGTTTTTAGTTTTGGTGATGATGTAAACATTGATGGGAAAGATTACTATGTGATCAATGCCGTAATTGATCAGGAAAAGTTCCAGGACATCTATCAGCAAACCTTAACAGAAGTGCTGGGTGCGATGGAACCGGAATCAGTTGAAGATGCGGCCGTTGTTGAGCAAATGAATAAGATATTTGACGGGGCGGATATCAATTATTTCTACACAGTTTATATTGATAAAACAAACCTGATCAGTAGTATTTTTGATTTTGATTGCAAACTAAACCTGAATATCAACCCAAAGGAATTTGCAACAGATGAGGAAGCGGTTGTTGAGGATATTCCAGAAAAAGTCGCCATTAATATGCTAATGAAGGGGACCTTTAACATTAAGGACCTGGATCAACCCTTTGTGGCTCCGGATGTCAGTGAGGCTACTGAATTTAATCCATACGATCCCGCGATAGAAAGTGTAGGATAATCTTAGGATAATCTTAAGATAATTTTTTAGGCGAGGATAAAAAGTCGAGTATAGTAAAGAGTATAGTAAAAATAAAAATCAAAAAATGATAATCAACAAGCTAACCCCTACTTAAAGAAGTAGGGGTTTTTTTAACTCAGATAATAAAACTATTTAATCTGCCAAAAGCTGGTTCGCTGGCGATTGATTGTTTTTTGCTTCCAGGTAAAGCCCGAGCAAAACAAAGCCGATGGTGCATAGGGCAATGCATATTCCCGGCGGCAGGTACCAGTACCACATGCCATTAAAAAAACCGCCCCGTTTGAAAGCGTAGTGGATCATGCCCCCCCAGCTGATTCTGGCTGGATCACCCAGGCCGAGAAAACTTAAAGAAGCTTCGCTGAGCATCGCCCCGGCGACACTGAGGACAAATTTGGCGGCCACCACTTCCGTAACGTTCGGGAAGATATGGCGAAGAATGATGGAACGGTTGGAAAGGCCAACGGCTTTAGCCGCTTCAATAAACGGCATTTCCCGCAATTGCAGTACTTTGGCGCGGACTACCCGAGCGGTTGAACACCAGCCCAACAGGCCAATAACCAGGATGATATTCCAGATGCTTGGCCCCAGGTAGGCCGCGAGAATGACCATTAGCGGCAGGAAAGGGATGAGTAGAAAAATATCAATAATCCCGGTCATCAGGTCTCCGATTACTCCTCGGTAGTACCCGGAGAGCAGGCCAACCCCGGTCCCAATGAACACAGAAATCAAGGCCGCTACCAATCCCACCAGCAGAGAGATGCGGCTGGCGAACAAGAGCTCAGAAAAAATATCGTAGCCCATGTCATTGGTGCCAAGCACGTGCGTGCCAGAGGGCGGTAAATAAACCGAAAAACTGGTGGTGGTTGAATGCGGGGCCAGGAATTCGGCTAGCAAGGCGACCCCTCCGAAAGTCAACAAGATCAAGCAGCCGACCAAGCCGAATAAATTGTTTTTCGTTTGTTCCATGGGTTCTAACAAAGGTGGTTGCCTCCGTCATTGGTGATTTGCGTCATATTCCTAGCTGACGCCTTATTCCTAGCTGCCATAGCAAAAAGGACACTGCAGGAAAGCATCTTCCTGGGTTTTTGCTTTTTTATATAAATCTGAAAGCCAACTTTCAGGCTTGTCTGTAGTCGGTCTTCCTGGGTTTTTGCAATTATTATATGAATTCGAAAGCCTCGATACCGGCGGTTGCAAATAATGATGATGTCTAATGATGTACACTGTGGGTCATATAATTATCGGTTAATTATCGGTTTTTGTGTTGTATTGTATGATCACTGCCCGCATATCTAAGCCCTGACCCGAGGATCCAGGACTCCGTAAAGCAGGTCAACCATCAGATTGGCCCCGATCACCACCAGGGTTAGCACCAGAAAACTGGCCTGCAGGACCGGATAATCCCGGTACAGGGCAGCTTCATAGATCAGCAAGCCCATGCCGTTTATCGAAAAAACAATCTCGACCAGTAACGCCCCGGATACCATAAAGCCCAGATTCAAGGCAATCAGGCTGAGCAAGGGCAAACAGGCATTGCGCAGCACATGCACGAACAGGATCCTTTTTTCGTCAATTCCTTTGGCCAGGGCGTACCGAACATAATCATCCTGCCGGATTCGGGCCACTGAATTGCGCATCACCAGAAATTTCGTCGACGTCGCTGCGAGGGTCAGGACCGTAACCGGCAAAACCAGGTGTCTAACGGTATCCAACACAGCCCCGAGGAAGGTATGGCTGGTACCAGATTGGATGCTGCCCAAAGGGAACCAGCCCAGGTAAAAGCCAAAGAGACTCAGCAAGATCATGGCCAGCAGAAACTGAGGCATGGCGTAGATTAATAAAGAACTCAGGGTTAAGGTCAGGTCCAGGCGTGATCCCGGCCGCCAGCCGGCCAGACAGCCCAGCCAGAGGGACAGGAGGGTGGACAAGATTAATGCCGGCCCTAATAACAGCAGGGTCCAACCCAGATGCTTTTGAATTAACTGGGCTACCGGTTGGTGGTAATGAAAGGAATAACCGAGATTGCCGCTTATTAGTGAATGCCAGTAGTGCCGGTACTGGACCAGCAGGGGCTGATCCAGTCCGTACTCCCGCGCCAATTGGGCATAGTCCTGCTGGCTAAGGGCGGCCGCGTCCGGCCCCAGCATCATCACGACCGGATTGCCGGGCATCAGACGGGGGATTAAAAAGTTTAGAGTGATTATAATTAACATACAGACCAATAGCCGCAGGGTTTTGCTGACAAAGTACCGCATTTATTTCAGCTCTTCTCAATCCTGTCTTCATCACATACAACATCTTTTTGTTTTCTAAAATAGTTTTAAATGGTTTTCCACCACATTACTGCGATGGTTTCTTCTATAAAATCATCACAATAACCGTCTTGCGCCCGGTCCATCAGGAAGTCCTGGATCTTGGTTTCCACTTCCTTTCCTTCCTGGCCGAAGATTTTAAAATAGCAGGTGTAGTGTTTGAGCAGATAGGCCAAAGGTTCCTGGTACTGGTGGCGATGGCTAAAAAATTTCAGATGGGGGAGATACCCCGCTTGATAAAGAATATTAAAAGGGTATTGCACATCAAAAGCCCGGCTTTGAATTGCTTGTCCCATGATGTGTTCCCATAGTTGGTTGCGCAGGGCGAAGTTATAAGGGCCCGCAAAGGTGACCAAACAGCAGAAGCGTCGCGCGACCTGGTTCATTTTCATCAGACTCGAGTAATCATGGATGGCCGGGGTTTTGGCGGCAAACACCAAATCATAAGTCGGCTCACTCGGGAATTCACGCCAATCAACCGGCGCAATCTCCAGACGATCCTCAACGCCGCAGTGCCGCGCTTCTTTTTGTAGCATCTCTAACATCGACTCAGATAGATCCAGGCCGGTAACCTGCTTGGCCCGCGCCGCTAAAGCCAGCGTGTAGGTCCCCGGGCCGCACCCGATATCCAGGACCCGGCTTTCTGGATTAACAACCCCTTCATTAACCAGGTACTCGACCACGGCATCGGCTGCCGGCCGGGACTGCCGATTTCTCAGGGCATAGTGTTCGGCAAAAAGGTCCCAAAAATCTCGCCAGGCCTGCTCATTGTGGTAACCTGACCCCAGGGACGAAGTGCGCCGCGCTTCCTGCCAGGCTTTGGCCCAAAATTGTGCGTCATACACTGTTTACTGCACCTGCCTTAAACTAAACCAGGTTCCCTCGTTCAAAAAACCATACATTGGATCAACCTGCCAGCCTTCAAACCGGGTATTGTACGGCTGAATCAAGGTGTTCCAGTACAGGGGGATGACCGGAAGCTGTTCCGCTACATATCGTTGGTAAG
>JAAZDI010000359.1 GCA_012512295.1 Syntrophomonadaceae bacterium | reverse complement strand
GTAAGCGTCAAACTGTACCCACCTTGTATCATCCCTAGGTCAATAGGATAATCTTCCTCAGAACACGAAACGAGGAGGGTTTTCTTTGTGACCAAAGCCGAACAACAAAAGCTATGGGAAAACAGGATTGCCGAATACCGGGCCAGCGGGCAGAAGGCTAAAGAATGGTGTGCGGCCCATAACGTAACCCCCCGGCAATTGTGGTACTGGCTCCGAAAGTTTAGGAACCAGAACAGCCCTTCCCATACCAGGTCAACCCGGTGGCTGCCAGTTGAATTAAGCGAGCAACCACCTGCAGAGCAGGACGACGGCTCCTTGCTGATCAGAATAGGGCAGGCTGGCATCGAGGTAAAACCCGGTTTTAATCCAGAACTGCTCTCCCAGGTAATCCGGGTCCTGGTCGCGTTATGCTGAAAGAATTCGGTATCGACCGGGTTTATCTCGCCTGCGGCGCCACCGATCTGCGCAAGTCCATTGACGGATTGGCCGTGCTAGTCAAGGAAGGGTTCGAACTGGACCCCTTTTCTTCCTGTCTTTTTGTCTTCTGCAACCGGCAGCGCGATAAACTTAAAATTCTCCACTGGGATCATAACGGGTTCTGGCTCCATTACCGCCGGCTGGAGAAAGGCAAATTTTACTGGCCGTCGGAAGATAATTTTTCGACTATCACCATCAGCTACCGGGAATTGCGCTGGTTGCTCGATGGCCTCCCTTTAAAACAGCCCCATGCCCATCCCGAGGTGAAAGCACGCACCATTTTATAACAATAGACGGTAATAATGAGTGAAATAGCAGAAATAGTTTCAGCTTCTGGTCTATTTTGGAGGATTTCCGTTTAATTTGTCGAAGTAATTAATATGAATATCAATCAGAATATCGAGACCATGTCCATAGAAGAACTACAAAAGCGCTGTGTTCAACTGGAACGGGAAAACGCTGAACTGACCGCCAAGCTGAACTGGCTGATGGAGCAGTTACGCTTGAACAAACGACGTCAATTCGGTGTTTCCAGCGAACGGACCGCTCCTGAACAACAGCAGCTTTCTTTTTTTAATGAGGCGGAGGCGGAAGCTAAACCAGATCTGGCCGAGCCGACCATGGAGATGATCACCTACAAGCGCCGCAAACAACGCGGTCACCGGGAGGCGGTGCTGGAAGACTTGCCGGTTGAGACGGTCGAATACCGTTTGCCCGCCGAAGAGCAGATCTGTTCATGCTGCGGCGGCCCTTTGCATGAAATGAGCACCGAGGTGCGGCAAGAGCTTCAGATTATACCGGCCCAAGTGAAAGTGGTCAGGCATATACGTTACGTTTATGCCTGCCGCCGCTGCGAACGTGAAGAGATTAATACCCCCATTGTCACAGCGCCGGCGCCTTCACCTGTGTTTCCTGGCAGTTTGGCGTCTCCTTCCGCCATGGCTTACATCATGAACCAGAAATATGGAGAAGGCCTGCCTCTGTACCGCCAGGAGCAGCAGTTTGCCGCATTGGGGATTGAACTGTCCCGGCAGACGCTGGCCAACTGGGTACTTCGTGGGGCAAACAACTGGTTGAGCCTGATCTGCGACCGCCTGCATGAACACCTGCGCCAACGGGATATCCTGCATGCTGACGAGACGACCTTACAGGTCCTGCGGGAACCAGGCCGGGCAGCCGAAACCCAGTCGTACCTCTGGCTCTACCGCACCGGGCGGGACGGGCCCCCCATCGTTCTTTATGACTACCAGACCACCCGGGCCAGCAAACACCCTCGCCGGTTCCTGGCCGGTTTCAAGGGTTACCTGCACGTTGACGGCTACGCCGGTTACAATGAGTTGCCTGATGTAACCCTGGTCGGCTGCTGGGCCCATGCCCGGCGCAAGTTCGACGAGGCGCTCAAGGCCCTGCCGGATCCAAAACGTGCGGCAGCGGTGGCCGCCCGGGAGGGGTTGGAATTTTGCAACCAACTTTTTGCCATTGAGCGCGAACTAAAAGAAGCTACCCCAGAAGAACGTTATCACACTCGCCTGGTGCGCAGCCGTCCGGTGCTGGATGCCTTTTTGGCATGGCTTAAACACCATAAACCCCAGGTATTGCCCAAAAGTGCTTTTGGCCAGGCTATTAACTACTGTCTGAAACAGTGGGATAAACTCACTGCCTTTTTACAAGACGGACGCCTGGAACTCGATAACAACCGGAGCGAACGCTCCATCAAGCCCTTTGTCATTGGCCGCAAAAATTGGTTGTTTGCCAATACCCCGCGAGGGGCCCGGGCCAGCGCCATCACCTATAGCATTATAGAAACGGCGAAGGAAAACGGGCTAAGTCCCTTCCACTACCTTAAGTATCTCTTCGAAAAGCTTCCCAACCTGGATATCAGAGACAGGAATGCCTTGGATGAGCTGCTCCCGTGGTCTGATTCCTTGCCTCCTGCATGCCGTGTCGGTAAATAAGCTTATTTTGAATCCCCGCCTTATTCTACAAGGTGGGGATTATTTTACGCTTAC
>JAAZDI010000045.1 GCA_012512295.1 Syntrophomonadaceae bacterium | reverse complement strand
TACCTGGTATTCGGGTTCATTTGAATGTCGGTGCCACTTAACTCCATCAAACTCGTTACCCGGCGGCGATTTAAAATCATTCCACACAAACCAGTAAGCGAAGATATGTTCAGAGCGTAAAGATTTCAGGTAGGCATGGACTTTCTCTCGCGATTCTCGATATTCCTGACTGTCAACAAACCAGGGATCGTAACGATCATAAACTTCTTCGACTGGCGAAATAAGTACGCCACCGGCAATCCGGCCATCCTGCCAAAGATGGTGGAGCTTAGCAAACGGAAGAGTAAGACCGCAATGAGCATGAGAATCGAGGACCAGCACTGACAAATCAACTCCTTATTCAGAGAAAACTCAATATCCTCGAACTAAATTGCCTATTCCGCCAAACAATAACTTACCTAACCCCTTTTTGCCCTCCTGAGCAGCCGGTTTCGCTCTCTCGGCCGGCTCCTCAGCTGTCTTATCGGTTTGCGCTTGACGCATTTTCTTTAGCGTATCTGCGATTAAGTATTTCTGGTCTCGAGCCTTGTCCTTTAAGGACTGTCTGGCTTGCGTGTTGCCCAACACCCGGCCAAACCAGAACAGGGCATCCTTATAATCACCAATTCTTCTGGCTAACTCACCGATAATGTACTCCACACTGTCCCCATCCATTCCGGCAATGGGCGGGCTCTCCTTGGCCAAGGCCTCTTTAAACCCAACTTGAGCCTGAGTCAAGTACTTAACCTCGTTTTCCCGGTCACCCTTGACCCGATAAACCCAACCAAGTTTTAGACAAAGCAGCGCAATGTCACTGTTTTTGGCTTTTCTGACCACACAATTGAGCAAGGCCAATTTAAAGCGTTCAATTGCAATATCTGCATCATAGATGCGTGGGTATTCTTTTGGTCGCCACCGGGAAGAGATATTCTGTTTGATTAGGTCTATTTGTGTTTTTAACAGCCGTTGGGTGAATTGCTTTTCCGTGCCGGCATACCCACATGTGTTACATAAAAAGATATCATAAAACAAGGGATTAATTCCTTCATAGGTGACCATTGAATCGCTGTCCCGGGAAACAACGCGTAAAGCAGACTTCCTAACCGCCCTTACTCGCACTTTAGAAGAACATACCGGGCACTCGACCGTCCGATCAAAAAGGTAGTCTTCTTCAGTTTTTTCTTTCGGCTTAACTGCTTCGGATCGTTTGCTTTCTGGGTCACCGTAGAGTGAAATACTATCGAGGTCAGTAAAACCGAACTCTTCTAAACCGGATAATAGGTTTAGATCGTCTGCTTTTTCTGACATGGTATACCCCCTAAATCATAATAGGACGACATAGGTTTCCTGTCCCATTATACTACGCGGAGTGTATGGGCAAAAGTCCCAAATAAATAATCACAATTTAATTGAGTTAAGTTTTATTTATAAATAGCTAATCCCACAACTCAACCAGTTTAAACTGATTAACATCGACCACTCCCCGGTCAGTTATTTTTAAGGCCGGAATAACTGGTAAAGCCAAAAAAGACATAGTCATAAATGGGGCATAGATCGAGCAGCCTAAACCCTGAGCCGCGGCATTGACCTCAGCATACTTCAGTGCTGTTCTCTCGGCCCCCTCCTCGGACATTAAACCGGCGATCGGCAGCGGCAGGGTTGCCAGAACCTTTTGACCGCTGACCACGGCTAATCCGCCGCCCATTTGAGCGACGGTTTCCGCAGCCAAGCACATCGTTTCCGGATCCGCGCCTACCACAATCAAATTATGGCTATCGTGCGCCACGGTCGAAGCTAAAGCCCCGGTCTTGAGCCCGAAGCCGCGAACGAAACCAAGTCCCACGCTCCCGCCGCGGTTATAGCGTTCAATTACCGCTACCTTCATCACATCATAATCCGGGTCAAGAGCACCGACCGCTGCCCAACCCTGCCGCGTCAGAATTTGATCCGCCAGGACTTCAATCACCCTGGCTCTGGTTGCGCCGGCGGGTGGGGTATAATCTAATTTCTGACGCAGGTCAGGTAAATGAACGGTCTGGGTCACTGACTTAAGCAGGGCTTGATCAAGGTCCGATTTGACCGGTACCAGTAAATTCCCATTCTCCGCCACCCTTACCCCGCGTTTGTACACCTGTTTGACCCGGTAAGCGTAAACACTGTCTACCACCACCAGGTCCGCCAGATAACCGGGGGCAATCGCTCCTCGGTCGTGCAAACCGTACAGCCGGGCAC
>JAAZDI010000044.1 GCA_012512295.1 Syntrophomonadaceae bacterium | reverse complement strand
CCCTTAGGCAAAGTAGTGTTCAAAAAACTCCCCAAAGTGAAGAGAGTAAAATTCTTGATCAGGAAAAGGAGCGAAAGAATCAGGGGGAGCCAAGAGACCGGAAAAAGAAAGATGAGAAACAACAGCTAGCTATTCCATCTAAAGATCCTCGTTTGGGTAATAAAGTAGATATTATCATATGAATTAAAGCAGTTAAACAATTATCATATCATTTTAAGAGTGGCTGCAGGAGGGCTAAGTGTGGTTTGGGCTTTATTAGGATTAGGCCTAGGCGGGGTTTTGTTAGCAATAATGTATAAGAATAAATTAGCTGCGCCAGAAACTCTGCCTCCAGAATTAAAAAGTCGGGAACTGAAAGATTTGGATCAATTGCTTGAAGAAAGTGTCTTAGTTAAGGAAGACCTGGAGAGACTTTTGGTTGAGGCGACCAGAGTCTCCAGTAAAATCCAAAATGAGCTTTCCGGACAGATTGAATTTCTACTACAATTGGCAAATGATGAAAAGATAAGACCGTTATCATGGTCAGAATCACCTGATCAAGATAATAGCGCATACAAAAATGTTGCTAGGCAAGAACGAGACCGGACCAGCCGGAGGCACATGGGGCCCAGCCAGAATTGTCTTAAACCAAGTGAAGTTAACAGAGGTCGGGTGGTGGTTACGCCAGTTCAATGGGTACCTTTAGAAAACCCCGAGACCGATTATCCTCAGATAGATGAGAACAGGGCGATTGCCGGTTCCCCAAGGATGGATTCTGATTTGTTTAGACCGGGTACTTTAGAAGGAATGAGGCAAAAGAGATCTGAGGAGAGAGAGAAAAATCCAGCAAACTCAGTCACCCCTCTCTATCCAGCAGCAAGGACCCAGACTAGTCAGAGCAGTAGTTATGATCAAATCTGTAGAATGGCTGATGAAGGTTATTCAGCATTAAGGATTGCGGAAACAACCGGGATAGGTTTGGGAGAAGTTCAACTAGTTTTGGATATATATCGCAAGAATAGATTTACCGGCAGGGATACCAGGAAGTTTTTCGACTATTTAGCAAGATGAATAAGAATTATAAACACTTTAATTGTTTGCTTTCAGGTATCCTATATGATAAACTAATAAATGGTGCAAAAATACACACGTTGCCCAATCCTAGATCTGGTGCTTTTGTTTATCAAAAGTAAGTCGGGAAATGCGGGGACGGAGGCAAAACCAGGAAGGAGGTGTTATCATTATGGCAGTTATTTCAATGAAACAGCTTCTGGAAGCGGGAGTACACTTTGGCCATCAGACTAGACGCTGGAATCCAAAAATGGCTCCTTTTATTTTCACCGAACGTAACGGGATTTACATTATTGACTTGCAAAAAACCGTTCGTAAGGTGGAGGAGGCCTACGCTTTTATTCGCGATGTAATTGCTCAAAACAAATCCGTCCTTTTTGTCGGGACGAAGAAACAGGCTCAGGAGGCAGTTCGCGAAGAAGCCCAGCGTTGTGAACAGTTTTATGTCAATGAACGTTGGTTGGGTGGTATGCTAACTAACTTTCATACTATTCAGAAGCGAATCCAGCGTCTAAGGGAATTAGAGCGGATGGAGCAAGATGGAACTTTTGAGGTTCTTCCGAAAAAAGAAGTGTCTCGGTTGATGGGGGAAAAGGAAAAACTCGACCGATTCTTAGGCGGCATCAAGGACATGAAAGAATTACCCGGGGCGTTGTTTGTGATTGATCCGCGAAAAGAACGGATTGCGGTAGCAGAAGCTCGTCGGCTGGGCATCCCTATAGTGGCAATTGTCGATACTAATTGTGATCCTGATGAAATTGATTACGTTATCCCAGGTAATGATGACGCAATCAGGGCAGTTAAACTGCTCACTGGAAAAATAGCTGAGGCGGTTCTCGAGTCCAAGCAAGGACAGCAGATGGCCGTAGAGGAGCAGACTGAATAAGGTAATGAGTAGGGGTAGGGGTGACCGAGGGGAAAGATTTCCCTAACTCTTATCCCTACTTTTATGTATAGGACAACGTTTTCAAACGTTTATTGATAAAGCCGGAGGTGAATAGTTCAATGGAAATTACAGCAGCAATGGTAAAAGAACTTCGGGAACGGACCGGAGTCGGGATGATGGAATGTAAGAAAGCACTGGTAGCCACTCAGGGAAACATAGATGAGGCGATTAAGGTCTTACGCGAAAAAGGTTTGACCGCCGCTGCGAAAAAAGCTGGTCGAATCACTGCGGAAGGCAGAATTGAGTCTTATATTCATGGTGCGGGAAGAATAGGAGTACTAGTCGAGGTCAACTGTGAAACTGATTTTGTCGCTAAAACCGATGAGTATCGAGAGTTTTGTCGGGATATAGCGATGCAAATTGCTGCGTCTAAACCGGAATATGTCAGTCGAGAAGAGGTTCCAGCAGAAGTTATTGAAAAAGAGAAGTCTATTCTGCGTGTTCAGGCTCTCAATGAGGGTAAACCAGAAAAAATAGTGGAACGTATGGTTGAAGGACGAATTGAAAAATTCTATAAAGAATTTTGTTTGTTGGAACAACCTTTTATCAAAAACCCCGACATTACCGTCCAGCAGCTATTGCATGAAAAAATCAGTAAGGTAGGGGAAAATATAGGAATCCGACGGTTCGTTCGATATGAATTAGGTGAGGGAATCGAGAAAAAACAAGATAACTTTGCCCAGGAAGTTATGAGCCAAGTTAAGAATGCCTAGTTTTATCTGAATTCAAGAAATGGAGGTTGTCCCGATTTATGGCCGAACCTAAGTATAAAAGAATAGTCCTAAAGCTCAGTGGAGAGGCATTAGCTGGTGAACAGGGATTTGGTATTGAACAGGATACGGTTAATTCCATTGCCCGGGAGATTAAAGAGGTCCACGACGCTGGGGTTGAAGTGGCTATAGTGGTTGGGGGAGGAAATATTTGGCGTGGGGTTGCTGGCAGTGCAAAGGGCATGGATCGGGCGACTGCTGACTATATGGGAATGTTGGCAACAGTAATCAATTCACTTTCATTGCAGGATGCAATGGAAAAACTAAATGTGGTCACTCGTGTTTTATCAGCAATAGAGTTGCGGCAAATAGCTGAGCCCTATATTCGACGCCGGGCTATTCGTCACCTAGAAAAGGGGCGGGTGGTTATTTTTGCGGGTGGAACCGGTTCACCCTATTTTTCAACGGATACCACTGCTGCTTTACGGGCGGCAGAAATAGAAGCTGATGTTATATTGATGGCTAAAAAGGTAGATGGGGTGTATGATTCCGACCCGGTTAAGAATCCAGAAGCAATACTTTATCGAGACCTCAGTTATATTGATGTTCTTAATCAAAGATTGGGGGTTATGGATTCCACCGCAACTTCTTTGTGTATGGATAATCAGATTCCGATTATTGTTTTTAATCTTAACGAAAAAGGAAACATCCTTAAAGTAGTTCAGGGTAAAGAAGTAGGAACTTATGTAGGAGGGTAGAGAAATGGCTGATGAATATCTTAAAGACGCGGAAGAAAGAATGCAAAAAAGTGTCGATAACCTCAAGCGGGAATTTGCTTCACTAAGAGCCGGCAGGGCTAATCCAGCTCTGCTAGAACGGGTGTTAGTGGATTATTATGGTACACCCACTCCGATTAATCAAGTAGGGAATATCGGTGTTCCTGAGCCTCGATTGCTAGTTATCCAGCCCTGGGACCGCAGTCTAATTCCAGCCATTGAAAAGGCTATTCTCAAGTCCGATCTGGGAATTACTCCGAGCAGCGATGGTAATGTAGTCCGGATCGCCATTCCCCAGTTAACCCAGGAACGACGCAAGGAATTAGTCAAAGTGATCAAAAAAAGGGCTGAGGAAGCACGGGTAGCAGTCCGGAACATTCGACGCGATGCGATGGATCAATTAAAGGCACGGGAAAAAAAGGGAGAGATCTCTGAAGACATTATGCGCCGAGAACAGGATTCCCTGCAGAAAATTACGGACAATATCATCAAAGTCATTGATAAATTAGCTGAGTCTAAAGAACAGGAAGTCATGGAAGTATAAATATGGATCGCGATCAACCCGATTTATTAATACCGGATATAGTGGCCTGGGAAATCGAAGACGCAATACAATTATTAACAAAAAGTGGCTTTAAGGTGCAACAGATTAAAGTTAATCCCGATAAAACTAATTCAAATGAATTCGATAACTGGCGAGTATTACGTCAGAAACGACTATCTGATGAGGTTTTTCAACTTGTTGTTGCTCCATTTAAGACTCTTAAGCCTTAATAATGTAAGGTTGTCCATTTGATTATCAACCTAAAAACCCCCTCAATTATTCGGGGGTTTTATCCTTGGTCTGTATATTTCCTTTGTCCGGTTTAATCCTGTCTGAACTGGAGGGGGTTTAGGTGGCGGGTTTTGATTCTTTACTTAATCGTAAGTTACGAGGAAAACGAGCAGAAGATGAATGGGAGTCGCAAATTGATCATAATCATTTGCCACAACATATTGCTGTAATAATGGATGGAAATGGTCGTTGGGCTACTTTGCGTGGTCTTCCCCGATATGCTGGTCATCGAGCTGGCATGTCGGCTTTGAAAGAATTAGTCACGATCTGCGGCGAGCTAGGAATTCAAGTGCTGACGGTGTATGCTTTTTCCACCGAAAATTGGAAGAGACCGGCAGAAGAGGTTAGTTTTTTGATGGATCTGTTAGTGGAATATATGGAAAGGGAACTAGCAGAGCTTCATCACAAAGGAGTACAGGTGCGAATTTTGGGTGAGATTGACGAGTTACCGCTATTAGCTCAGCAAGCTTTGCATAAGGCCGAAAATGTTACCCACGGCAATCAAGGCATGAAATTTAATATTGCCTTGAACTATGGGGGGCGGCGAGAAATTTTAAAGGCGGTCCGCCAGATAGCCCAACAAGTACTGGCCGGAGAAATTAAACTAGAACAGATTAATGAGGAACTAGTAAGTTGTTTTCTTTATACCAAGGATTTACCTGACCCAGATCTAGTTATTCGACCATCAGGCGAGCAACGTTTAAGTAATTTTCTGCTCTGGCAGAGTGCTTACTCCGAGTTTTGGACCAGTTCAGTACTTTGGCCTGATTTTCGAAAACATCATTTGTTCGAAGCCATTGTAGATTATCAAAAGCGTCATCGTCGTTATGGCGGTTTATAGCTGAAAAGACAGAGGGAACTCATATGTTGAAACTACGGATATTAAGCGCAATTTTTGGCGTTCCTTTATTGCTTTTTATAGTCTGGACCGGGGGCTGGCTATTAGTCGCCGGCGTTGTTGTTCTGGTAGGGTTAGGATGGAAAGAATTTATCGGTTTGATGGAAAAGATCGGCTTTGTAGTAAGGGGAAGGATAGGATGGTTAGTCCTATTTTTTCCAATTGCTGCATATCTTGATTGTAGTGGGTTTATCCCTGGTTGTTTTAGTTATTTACCTGTCGGTATTTTATTAGCATCTGCATTTGGATTTATTATAAGTTATCCGGGGTGGAAATTGGCCGATGTAGCTGTAACCTTATGGGGTATTTTTTATCTTGGAATGTTATTAAGTTTTTGGGTCCTAGTCAGGGAATTAAATCAGGGCTGTTACTGGATTGTACTGGCTTTAATCCTTACCTGGGCGAGTGATACCGGTGCCTATTTTACTGGTAGGAATTGGGGAAAACGGAAGCCTTGGCCACGTTTAAGTCCTGGCAAGACCCTTGAAGGTGCTCTAGGCGGGCTGTTTTTTTGCATTGCCACTTCATTACTATTAACTAGTACTAGTGAGTTTTTCCGATGGGGTGGGCCGGATTTGGGGTTAACCGGCTCAATTGTCTTAGGCTTGGTAGTGAGCGCAATGGCGCAGGCTGGAGATTTAGTTGAATCGGGCTTAAAGCGTTCTGCCGGGGTTAAAGATTCAGGCTGCTTAATTCCCGGTCACGGTGGAATTCTCGATCGTTTTGACAGTTTATTATTCGTCATGCCTACAGTTTACTTCTTTGTTCAAATATATACGAAATATAAGTTTTTTTAATAATTTTAGAAAAATACATAAATTTGTTACCATAAGTATTATAATAGTCTTAATTTGAGTAAATTGGGGGTAAGAGGTGATTTAGATGGACCCAACCCTCTTAAAACATGTCATAATCCTGGTTCGTTTTAGCATTATTACAGTAGGTCTGGTAGCTGGCTACCTGGCTTTATATTACGTTGTACCTTATATTTTTCACTTCATAACTCAGCTCCCAGTTTATTTTTCACCTTTTATTTTAGCATTGGTCATGTCATTATTGATTGAGCCTATAGTAAGGAGGCTTCAGTTAAAGTTTAAATTATCCCGGGGAATTGCTGTTTTATTTGCCCTGGTGGTCGTATGGGGTACCGTAGCCTTAGTTCTGGCCGGTGTAGTAAGCCGCCTGGCACATGAATTAATAGAGTTATACCGATTACTGTCTTCCTCATCGGCCGGTCTGAGTCAGAGTATCGTCAGCTTAGTTGAGAATTGGCAAACCTTTTATCTTCGATTACCAATTCCGCCTCAAGTTGCAGAAACCCTGCAACAAAACGCGGGAAGTTTGGTGGGGGGAATTCAAACCCTGGTTCAGGGGGTTATGAATGCCCTTATTGGGTTTTTGGGGGCCTTGCCCGGTTTCTTTACCATTTTCTTAATTGCGACGATTTCGACTTTTTTTATTAGCCGAGATCGGGAACTAATTTACCAAACGCTTTTCGGTTGGGTTTCTTCGGATTGGTTCGACCGGGGACGAATCGTGATAAGAGATTTAGGTAGTGCCTTAGTCGGCTTTTTTAGAGCTCAGCTGATCTTAATATCTATAACCGGGGTTATAACGGTTATTGGTTTAAGGATCCTGGGAGTTGAGTATGCCCTTACTATTGCTCTAGTTGGCGGATTGCTGGATATCTTGCCGATTATAGGTCCCGGAACTCTATTTATTCCATGGTCACTTTGGACAATTGCTATAGGAAATGTTAGCTTTGGTTGTAAACTGATGTTTCTTTATGCTATTATTTCGATAGTACGCCAGTTATTAGAGCCAAAAATCGTCGCGAATAATATTGGGTTACATCCCTTAGCCACATTGGTCGGTCTTTTTGTTGGACTTAAAGCCGGTGGTATTTTGGGTATGATCCTAGGACCAGTAACCCTTGTTGTTTTTCAGGCTTTGCGGCGGGCTGGAATAATTGCCAATTGGTCGACGAAAGATCATTGCTAATAAGTCAGACAGTAATGATTCTTTCTGCTGCAGGGCTATTTGGACAAGATTCTTTGCACCGCTTAATATCACAATCTTATAATTACAATGAAGTATTAGGTTTATTAATTTGTTTTGTAGGAGTTTTCAATGCAAGATGTGAAAAGGATTGTCATATTAGGTTCAACTGGTTCAATTGGCCGTCAAACTTTGGAAGTAGTTGAAGCCCATTCAAATACTTTAAAGGTAATTGGTTTAGGAGCCGGCAGCAATTATCAATTGCTGGAGCAGCAGGTCAGGAGGTTTTGTCCCAGCTTTGCCGCTTTGGCTGATGCTGAGGCAGCTCGGATAGCAGCCAGCCATCTCCAAGATGAGACGGTTCAAGTATTAAGCGGTTTACAAGGAATAACAGATTTAGTGGATCTACCGAACGTTGATCTGGTGGTCAACGCTTTGAGCGGTTTTGCTGGACTTGAGCCGACAATCAAAGCAATTCGGCGAGGTATTCCAGTGGCGATAGCCAATAAGGAGCCATTGGTAGTAGCTGGACATTTGATAATGGAAGAGTCTCGGCGTTGGAATTCACCAATTCTGCCGATCGATAGTGAACCTTCTGCTATTTTTCAATGTTTACGTGATGAAAAACGTTTTTTAAGAAAGTTGATTATAACTGCTTCGGGCGGTCCATTTCGAGGTTGGACACAGGACCAATTGTCTACTGTCACCCCCGAGTTAGCGCTGCGCCACCCTAACTGGTCAATGGGCCAAAAGATAACAGTTGATTCGGCTAGCTTAATGAACAAGGGGCTTGAAGTAATTGAGGCGCACTGGTTATTTAATGTTGATTACTCCCAGATTGAGGTGGTAATTCACCCTCAATCCATAGTTCATTCCCTAATAGAATTTATAGATGGTTCAATCCTGGCTCACTTGGGTCAACCAGATATGCGAGTACCGATTCAGTACGCCTTATCCTATCCGGAACGCTGGGGAAGTCCCTGGCCGCGCCTAAGTTTGGTTGAGGCCGGGCAGTTAACTTTTCATGCACCGGATTTAACAAATTTTCCCTGTTTGGAACTGGCCTTACTTGCCGGAAAAAAAGGGGGGTCCATGCCCACTGTGCTCAGCGGGGCTGACGAAGAAGCGGTTGATTTATTCCTCAAAGAAAAAATAGGTTTTATGGATATACCCCGCCTCATAGAGGGAGCACTTGCTAGTCACCATCGGATTGATAACCCTGACTTGGCAACTCTTCAGGCAGTTGATCACTGGGCCCGTTGTTGGGTTCGCGAACACATTTAGGGGGAGATTTTTTGATAACCTTTATCGCGGTTGTATTTGTTTTTGGACTGTTAGTGATGGTTCATGAAGCTGGGCATCTGGCAGCAGCCAAACGGGTTGGTATTGCAGTATATGAGTTTAGTATGGGATTTGGGCCTAAATTGTTTGCTTTCACCCGGAGGGGAACCCTCTATTCAGTAAGAGCATTACCATTGGGCGGGTATGTCAGGATGGCCGGCAGTGACGAGGGAGAAGCTGATCTTGAGGCTGCTTACCAGAATAAAACAGTCGGTCAGCGAGCGATTGTGGCAATGGCCGGCTCAACCATGAATCTTGTTCTGGCGGTAGTTTTGTTTATTATAGTATTTTCAATCCTCGGTATTCCTTTTGTTACTGGGTCAAATGTGATTGGATCAACTTTACCGGGATCTCCAGCCGCGGCTTACCTTCTCCCAGGAGATCAGGTAGTAGCGATTGATAATCAGCCAGTTCAAACTTGGGAGGAAATGGTTAAGATAATTCAGAGTTACCAACCGACTAGGGGGCCGCTCATTTTTCAGGTTATACGGGCTGGAGAATCGTTGGAATTTGCCATAGTCCCTGAAATCAACCAACAAACAGCGATCGTTGGCATTCGACCGGAAATCGGGCACCACCGGGTTGGTTTGATTACTGGTATTGGTATGGGATTTTCACAAACAGTTGAATTAACTTGGGCAATGCTTCAAGGACTAGGCCAGATGGTTACTAAGGGTGTTGAACCCGGTGATTTGGCTGGTCCAGTCGGGATAGTGCAAATGATTGGCGAAGCGTCTCAGGGGGGATTAGCGAACCTTTTGTATTTCGCAGCTATTCTAAGTATTAATCTGGCGATCTTAAATCTCTTACCCATACCGGCTTTAGATGGCAGTAAACTGGTTTTTCTAGCTATCGAAAAAGTTCGTGGCCGTGGGGTTGAACCAGAAAGGGAAGGTTTCATCAATTTAATCGGTTTTGCTCTATTAATAACTTTGGTTTTGATACTTACTTATCAAGATGTTATGAGGATATTTGTTCAGAACGGATAATTATTATAAAATAGCACTTTTATAAGCTGTATGGAGGCAGGGCCATGTCGGTTATTCCTCGCTGCCCTACTCGTCCTTTAAAGGTTGGTAGGGTGGTCATCGGTGGTGGTTCGCCGATTTCGGTTCAATCAATGACCAAGACGGATACACGAGATGTGAAAGCAACAGTTAGACAAATAGGTGAGCTAGAAGAGGCGGGCTGTGAAATTGTTCGTCTGGCGGTAGTCGATACTGAGGCGGCAGAGGCAATAAAAAAAATTCGCCAGCACACTCAGCTTCCCTTAATTGCCGATATTCATTTTGATTACCGTTTAGCCTTAGAATGTATCGAAAACGGTATTGATGGCTTGCGAATTAACCCCGGGAATATTGGTGATCGCAGTCGGGTTGAAATGATTACCCAACGAGCTTTAGATAAAAGGATTCCAATTAGGATTGGAGTAAATGCTGGTTCGCTGGAAAAGCATTTGCTTGACCGATACGGGGGAGTAACCGCTGAAGCCTTAGTTGAAAGTGCTTTGGGTCATATTCGGATTTTGGAAAGTCTGAGGTTTTATGATATCAAAGTATCCATCAAAGCCTCTGATGTTCCGCTGATGCTGCAAGCTTATCGGCAACTGTCTCGAACCGTAAACTATCCTCTTCACCTTGGAGTAACAGAGGCTGGTACCCGCTATACCGGGACGATAAAATCAGCCATTGGTATTGGCACCTTGCTAGCGGAAGGAATAGGCGACACTATCAGAGTGTCTTTGACTGGTCCGCCAACAGAAGAGGTCCGCGTTGGTTTTGAGATCCTAAAGGCATTGGGTTTGCGCAGAAAGGGCGTTGAAATAATTTCCTGTCCCACATGCGGTCGATGCCAGATTGACTTGTTGCCAGTTGTGGAAAAAATTGAGCAAGAGGTCTCAAGTATTAAAACCCCACTTAAGGTCGCAATTATGGGTTGTGTGGTTAACGGTCCTGGCGAAGCCAGACAAGCAGATGTGGGTGTAGCCGGCGGCAAGGGGGTAGCATTGCTTTTTAAGGAAGGAAAACCCCTTAGGAAGATTAAACAATCCGAAATGGCCGATGCTTTATTAGCAGAAATAAAAAAGATGGACTTGCAGACATAGCGATTATACTTTAGACGCTGGATTATTGATGACGGAAATATTATGAATTCGGATGGGTTAATTATGTTTCAAAGGAGGAATACGCGGTGCGAACCTCTCAATTATTAGCACCTACCCTGAGGGAAGAACCAGCAGAAGCTGAAGTAATTAGTCATCGCTTAATGCTTCGGGCTGGAATGATTCGAAAAACTACTTCTGGTGTCTATACCTACCTCCCTCTTGCCCAGAGAGTGTTGTTTAAAATCGCAACAATTATTCGCGAAGAAATGAACAGAGCTGGTGGACAAGAGGTTGCACTGCCCATTATTCAGCCGGCCGAACTTTGGCAGGAAAGCGGTCGGTGGGCGGTATATGGGGATGAATTGTTTCGTCTGCAAGACCGTCATGACCGTGATTTTTGCTTAGGGCCTACTCATGAGGAGATTATTACTGATCTAGTAAGAGGAGAAGTTCATTCTTACAAGCAACTTCCTCAGCTTTTGTATCAAATCCAAAATAAATACCGAGATGAAAGAAGACCACGCTTTGGGTTAATGCGGGCTAGAGAATTCATTATGAAGGACTTATACTCTTTTGATCGGGATGCAGCTGGTCTAGAAACAAGCTATCGAAAGATGTATGAAGCATATACTCGGGTATTCCAGCGCTGTGGGTTAAAGTTTCGGGCGGTTGAGGCTGACCCGGGAGCCATTGGCGGCAATGCTAGTCACGAGTTCATGGTGCTGGCTGGTTCGGGTGAAGCGGTTATCGTTTACTGCAATGAATGTGGTTATGCTGCCAATGTAGAAAAAGCCGAGGCCCGGCCAGAGTTATCACAGGAAGACCTGGAGCCTTGCGATCTTGAACTGGTTTCCACGCCGGGGGTCCGAACCGTGGAGGATGGAACTGCTTTTTTTGGCATTACCCCAAAGGAGATCATAAAAACCCTTTTTTATGAAGCTGAATACGAGACCGGCCGAGAATTAGTAGCGGTAGTTATCCGGGGTGACCGGTCAATTAATGAGGTTAAATTATTAAACCGATTAGGGTGCCTAAGGGTAGAAATGGCCTCGGAAGCCAGGATTAAGGAAGCGACTGGGGCAAATCCCGGCTTTGTCGGACCAATCGGTTTGCAAGGAATTCGAATCTTAGCTGATGCGGAAATACCCTTAATGGTGCAGGGAGTAGTCGGGGCTAATCAGGACAATTATCATTATCGGGGAGTAAACCCAGGCCGGGATTTCCCATTGGACGACGTTGCTGATCTGCGGATAGTTGAAGCTGGCGAACCATGTCCGAAATGTGGCCACCCTTTGGCAGAATCTTACGGAATTGAAGTTGGTCATATTTTTAAATTGGGAACAAAATATAGCTCCGCCATGAACGCTTACTATTTAGATGATAAGGGACAGAAACAGTTAATGGTCATGGGTTGTTACGGTATTGGCGTTAGCCGAACTATGGCGGCGGCCATTGAACAGAATTATGACGCTAACGGGATTAAATGGCCGGTGGCTATTGCCCCTTTTCAGGTGATTGTTGTCCCGGTGAGTTATCAGGATGATCAACAAAGGCAAGTAGCTGAAATGCTATATGAACAATTACTCAATTTAGGAGTAGAGGTAATTCTTGACGATCGGCTAGAACGAGCCGGGGTTAAGTTTAAAGATGCGGATTTGATTGGTTATCCTTATCGCATTACGATTGGACCAAAAGCATTAAAGGAAGGTCAAGTTGAAATCAGTTGTCGTTTCACCGATCAATGTTCCCATGTTAAAGTTGAAGAGGCTGCTGAATGGGTGGCAAATCAGATTCACCAACAACTCCATTCTTAGAGGGGAATAGGGGGGATGGGCAGTGAGTGAATATGATATGGTTATTAGACTGGCACTTGCCTGTTTCCTGGGTGCATTGATTGGCTTAGAACGAGAGAGTTTAGCCCGTCCAGCCGGTTTAAGAACCTATACTTTGGTGTGTATAGGGTCAGCCCTAGCGATGATTGTCTCTCAGGAGATGTATTTTCAATATCATAATACAGTCACCGCTGATCCAGGAAGAATTGCTGCTCAAGTAATAAGCGGTATTGGTTTTCTTGGAGCCGGTACCATTATGCGTGAAGGCGCCAACATTACAGGGTTAACTACTGCTGCCGGTTTATGGGTCGTAGCCTGTGTCGGTTTAGCCTGCGGAGCTGGATTGTACTTAGCGGCTATTGCGACTACCGGTTTCATTCTGCTGGTCCTGGTCTACTTTTTTAAGGTAGAAGAGAGATTTAGCGGGATGCGGGAATACAAGCACTTTAAGGTTATAGTCCATGACCGACCCGGAGCGATTGGGAAAGTGGGTACTGCTTTAGGCGAAGATGGGGTGCATATTAAAAACCTTACCCTAAGTCATGCCGAAGGGGAACAGTTAGTTCTGGATTTAATGCTGCGTATCCCTCCCTTTATTAAGCCCAAGGTGGTCGCGGATAAGTTATACAGTGTGCCTGGTGTTTTTAAAGTAGAACACCAAGACTAGATCTTGCCAATTAGACTTTGGACGTTAAATCTCTACCACTTATCAACCCTACTAGATAAATCTTAGCTAATGTTTAAGGCTAGTACCTAAAATGAGGGAGGGACTGGTTAATGACCAGAAGTGGTCCTCAAATCCAGACAGAAGCCAGGGACGAAAGTCACTGGCTTAATAATTCATCTCTATCCATTTCAATTCGGGAAGCTCTTGAAAAAAGCAAAGTAGACCAGGTTGAGGTGGATAGGAGGGCTCGAAGCTGGGCAGTGTACTTGCGCTTACCGGGGCCGATCGATGCGAGACATCTGCAACAAATAGTTGAGATCTGGCAGAAGCGAATTCCAGATCTCCAGCAGGTTCAGTGGAAAATTTATTATCAGTATTCGCCGGACCTGGCGGTTAACTTATTATGCAGGGATTGGCCAGGCTTTGTGAATCAGATTACAAAAGATATTCCTTCATTAAAAGGTTGGCTGGAAAATTCTTCTTGTCATGTGACGGACAATAACCGGCTGGTAGTGGTGTTGTTTAGCCGATTAGCCTATCGGTGGTTGGAGGGTAAAGGCGCCCGGGAGTTGCTGAAGAATTGGTTTCAGCGGCATTTGGGGTGGTCTCCCCAGGTAGTCTGGGATGTCGATGAGACCGGTGTCCAACAACTACAGGAGACCGCAGAAGCTGATCAGCGTTATGTAGCAGAGATACTAGTTAAAGATAACCGAGGAGCAACGCCTGATAAGGAGAGCGGGCGGGTACAAAAGTCAGAACAATCGGAGAAATTGGGGATAGCAGACAAGGTTTGGTTTGGGCGAGAGATTAAATCGGAAGCCGTGCCGATTAAACATTTAATTGAAGAAGAGAAGTCGATTACTGTCCAGGGTCGAATATTTGATTTATCAATTCGTGAATTAAGAAGTAGTCGGACCTTAGTGGTTTTTAATATTACCGATAATACCGATTCGATTACGGTCAAGTTTTTTCTAGAAAGTAAGGACAAAGCTCGGGTGCTGGAGTATTTACGAGAAGATGCCTGGATATTAGTTCGGGGATCGGCACAGGTTGATCGTTTTTCTCAAGAACTTACCCTAATGGCGCAAGATATAAATGGCGCAAAGGCTCCAGAACGAAAAGATCTAGCCGAAGAAAAGCGAGTGGAACTACACTTGCATACGAAGATGAGTTCAATGGATGGACTGGTCGATATTGAAGATTTAATGAAGCAACTTGCTAAATGGGGGCATTCAGCTGTCGCCATCACTGATCATGGAGTTGTTCAGGCTTTCCCTGAGGCTCATGAAGTGGCGGTGAAGTATGGGATTAAAGTGATATTTGGGGTTGAGGGTTATCTTACTGATGAAATAAAACCTAAAGCGGGGAATAATAAAAATCGCTCGCGTTCTTATCACATCATTATTCTGGCCAAGAATCAGACTGGGTTACAAAACTTATATCGTTTAGTTAGTATATCACACCTGGAGAATTATTACCGGCGTCCTCGTCTAGCCAGGGAGAAAATTCAGCAGTTTAGGGATGGATTGATCCTAGGTACTGCTTGTGAAGCTGGCGAATTAATTCAGGCATATTTAAGGGGAGAACCTCAGGCAGTTCTCGAAGAGATAGCCTCATTTTATGATTTTATTGAGATTCAACCAACCGGCAATAATGAGTTTCTTATCCGAAATGGTCAGATACCAAGCTTAGACGGTCTGCAAGACATGAATCGCTGTTTATTGGCGATCGGCGAAAAATTAGGGAAACCAGTGGTGGCCACGGGTGACGTTCATTTTTTAAACCCGGAAGATGAGTGTTACCGTAGAATACTTCAGGCGGGAAAAGGCTTTGAAGATGCAGAACTACAGGCTCCCCTTTATTTGCGAACTACCGAAGAAATGCTGGAGGAGTTTAGTTACCTAGGACAAGAAAAAGCTTATCAGGTCGTGATCGAAAACCCACGATCGATTGCTGCTTCAATTGAAGAACTACAGCCAGTGCCCAAAGATCTGCACGTCCCAAGAATTGAAGGGGCAGAGGAACAAATTACCGAAATGACTTATCAGCGAGCCAAGGAATTATACGGCGATCCCCTGCCCTCACTGGTTCAGGCTAGATTAGAAAAAGAGTTAAATTCAATTATTAGTAATGGCTTTGCTGTCTTATACCTAATTGCTCATAAATTGGTCCGTAAATCCAATGAAGATGGTTACCTGGTCGGATCTCGGGGATCAGTCGGTTCTTCTCTGGTGGCGACCTTGACTGGGATTACCGAAGTGAATCCGCTGCCACCGCACTATCGGTGCGGGCATTGCCGATACAGTGAATTTATAGTAGACGGCACGGTCGGATGCGGTGCGGACCTGCCGGATCGGGAATGTCCAAGGTGTAAAACTATGTTAACGAAAGATGGTCATGAGATTCCTTTTGAAACTTTTCTTGGTTTTCAGGGAGATAAGGTGCCGGATATTGATCTTAATTTCTCCGGTGAGTATCAAAGTCGGGCCCATCGTTATGTTGAGGAATTGTTTGGCAAGGATCATGTTTATCGGGCTGGCACTATTGCCACCATCGCGGATCGGACTGCTTATGGTTTTGTAAAAAAATACCTGGATGAACACCAGATGCGCTGCCGCGAGGCAGAAATAATGCGATTAGTCAAAGGATGTACTGGGGTAAAAAGAACTACCGGCCAGCACCCGGGAGGATTGATAGTTATTCCCACGGGTAATGATGTTCATCAGTTTACCCCGGTTCAGCGACCAGCTGACGATACGGAATCAGAAGTTATTACGACCCATTTCGATTACGAGGCGATCAGTAGTCAACTGGTTAAACTAGATATTTTAGGTCATGATGATCCGACAGTAATCAGGATGCTTCAGGATTTAACCGGAATCGATCCACGCGATGTCAAATTAGATGAACCAAAAACGATGCGACTATTTTCCGGAGTAGAATCTCTGGGGGTTACTGCGGAACAAATCAGGTCTACCGTAGGCACTTACGGCATCCCAGAATTTGGAACAAGATTTGTTCGGCAGATGCTAGAAGACACCCGTCCGAAAACGTTTTCGGATCTAGTGCGGATCAGCGGTTTTTCTCACGGCACAGATGTTTGGTTGAATAATGCCCAGGATTTAATAAAAAATGGCCGTGTTAAACTGGGGGAAGCCATTTCAACCCGGGATGACATTATGACCTACTTAATTCAGCGGGGAATGGAACCGGCTTTGGCTTTTAAGATTATGGAGGATGTTCGAAAAGGTAAAGGAATCAAACCTGATTTTGAGGAACAAATGAGGGCTAACGGAATTCCTGATTGGTACATTGATTCTTGCAAGAAAATTAAATACATGTTTCCTAAGGCCCACGCTGTCGCTTATGTAATGATGGCGTATCGAATTGCCTATTTCAAAGTTTATTATCCCGAGGCTTTTTATGCTAGCTTCTATACGGTCCGGGCCGATGAATTTGACGCTCAATTAATTGTTGGTGGCAGTCAAAAAGTCCGCGCCAAAATTGAGGAGTTGGACCAAAAAGGAAACGATGCTACGGCCAAGGAGAAAAATTTATTGACAATACTTGAGGTCGCTTTGGAGATGTATGAAAGAGGAATCAAATTACTCAAAGTAGACTTAGCCAAATCCGATGCCCAACGGTTTCTGATTACTCCCCAAGGGATATTGCCGCCGTTGGTTGCTTTACAGGGAGTAGGTTTAGCGGCGGCGGCAAGTATCGTTGAGGCTCGTAAGCAACGTTTTTTTACCTCGGTAGAGGATCTGCGCAACCGGGCCCGGCTGGGCAAGAATATTATTGATGTTCTCTTGGAACATGGCTGTCTGGATCGATTGCCTGAATCAGATCAGCTTAGCTTGTTTGATTAATATAATCTGTCCCCGTGTGCCACTAACCGCCTTAATTTAAGCTAGCCCTTGTCAACTTCAAACAGCTATGTTATAATAGCCCTGTCATTGATTAAGATTTACGGATAGTACAGGAGGAGGTAAAGAGTGGGTAAAAGCCCACTCTTTGTTTATGAATTCTGTTTGCCATAATGAGCCGCGTTTATAAATGAAGCAGGAGGTGACCGGCGCGTAATACTCTCTCAGCACAGGGGGGTACCCGGCGCCAAGTATTTAATGAAGCAACGCTCAAAAGGGGCCCATAAATCGCATTCTCAAAAACAAGAGGCCAAAAGGGGGCTATTTTTTGGCGGAGCAAGAGGCTCTAAGGATAGAATTGAAACCTTAGTGACTCAAATGGTTGAGCCATTGGCTGAAGCAATGGGTTTGGAACTGGTTGAGGTCAATTATCTGAAAGAAGGTCCAAACTGGTACTTGCGTATTTTTATAGACAGACCAGAAGGTATTGACCTAGACATTTGCCAGGCTCTGAGCAATAAGATAGAGCCGGTCCTGGATGAGGCTGACCTAATTAGCCAGTCATATTATCTTGAAGTAAGCAGCCCTGGATTGGAACGTCCGCTGAAAAAAGAAGCGGACTTTCAGCGTTATCAGGGAAATAAAATTCGGGTTACGACATATGCGGCGGTAGAGGGAAAGAAAGTCATGGAAGGCACCTTAAAGGGTTTATCGAATGGACAAATCATGTTGGAATGGGATGACAGAATCATTTCTGTACCTCTGAATATGATTGCTTCTGCCCGTCTAGCAGTAGATTTCGATTAACCATGGTCAGATGAGTCAATTTAAAACAGAATAAGGAGGACTACCTGCCAATGAATCAGGAGTTTTTCCAGGCACTTCGTGATCTAGAAAAAGAGAAAGGAATCGCAACTGATATTATATTAGAAGTTATAGAGGGGGCCTTGGTTTCAGCTTACCGTAAAAATTTCGGCTCGCTCCAAAATGTTCGAGTCGAAATTGATCCAGAATCTGGAAATGTTAGAGTGCTAGCTCGGAAACTTGTCGTTGATGAGGTTAAAGATTCCCGAGCCGAGATTTCTATAACGGAGGCTCAAAGACTTGACCCTCGGTATGAACTCGAAGACGTGGTGGAAATTGAGGTAACTCCCAGAGATTTTGGCAGGATTGCTGCCCAAACAGCTAAACAAGTAGTAGTCCAACGGTTGCGTGAGGCGGAACGCGGAATGATCTTTGAGGAGTTTGCCAATCGAGAAGGCGATATTGTGACCGGTTTAGTCCAGCGTCAGGAACAGAGAAATATTCTGATTGACTTGGGTAAGACTGAAGCAATTCTTACTCCTTCGGAACAAATGCCGGGTGAAGAGTACCGGACGGGGGATCGAATAAAGATTTACATCGTCGAAGTAAAAAAGACGACTAAAGGGCCCCAGATTTTAGTGTCCCGGACTCACCCAGGGTTACTAAAACGGCTATTCGAATTAGAAGTGCCGGAAATTTTTGAGGGTGTAGTCGAACTAAAGAATGTCGCCCGTGAGGCTGGAGCGCGTTCCAAGATCGCGGTTCACTCCCGGGATGAGAATGTAGACCCAGTTGGGGCATGTGTTGGACCTAAAGGAATGCGGGTTCAGGCAATTGTCAATGAACTGCGGGGAGAAAAAATAGACATTATTAAATGGAGTTCGGACCCGACAAGATTTGTCGCAAATGCTTTGAGTCCGGCTAAGGTGCTAACGGTAGAGATTCAGGAAAAAGAAAAGATTGCTCGGGTTATTGTTCCGGATTATCAACTGTCGCTAGCGATTGGTAAAGAAGGTCAAAATGCACGACTGGCGGCTAAATTAACTGGTTGGAAGATCGATATAAAGAGCGAATCACAAGCCGGTTATTTCCTGGAAGAAGACTATCAAAAAGAAGCGCATAATACGGAAAATGATAATGATTACCAAGAATAAGGGGTGAGCAAGATGGTCAGGGTGAAAAAAATCCCTCAGCGAAAGTGTGTCGGCTGTCAGGAGATGAGGAATAAAAAGGATCTTATCCGAGTGGTTCGTACACCTGAGGGCGATATAATTGTTGACCCGACTGGCAAAAAGGCCGGTCGCGGAGCTTATGTTTGCCCATCATTAGACTGTTTAAACCAGGCCATCAAAGGCAAACGTTTGGAAAAAGCGCTTGCTCGCCCAGTTGGTCCAGAAGTTTTAGAGTTGCTTCAGGAGAAAGTGGTGACTTAAATTTTTATGAGTTGCCATGCGGCAGAAAAATGGAAATCCTTAATCGGGTTAGGTTTTCGCGCCGGTAAGGTGATCACCGGGACCGAAGCGGTGAGGTCAGTTCTAAAAAAGAAAAAGGCTTACTTGGTAGTTGTCGCTGAAGATGCATCTGTCCGTACCAAGGCGGAGTTTCTCAGGGCCTGTGAAGAAACTGGAATTCCTTGTATTGTCTTAGCCAAAAAAGAAGTTTTAGCTAGTTGTACCGGTCAATCGCCCCGAGCAGTGTTGGCAATAACTGATCAACAGATGGCCAGAGCCGTACTCAGGGTAGTTCGACCAGAATTTAGTTTCGCTAATGGTTAGATTGTGGGGGTGATTCGATGGCAAAAATTAGGGTGCATGAGTTGGCAAAAGAAATGGGACTTAACAGCCGAGACTTAGTAAACCGGCTCCTGGATCTAGGGATACAGGTTAAGAATCATTTCAGCACCCTCGAAGAAACAGAAGTAGCTAGGATAAAAAATTATGCCCTGAAGCAAACTCCTGTCTTAGAAAAAGCAGAAGCTGTTGTAACAAAGATTGATTCGGCATCAAGTCAACAAGGGCTATTGACGACAAAGTCTTTGGGCGTTAAAAATGCAGAAAGCGAAAAGAATAATAAATGGCTGGATAACCAAAATACAGCAGCTCAACCCCAAGATAATCGGGGTTTTGAACAAAAACCAATTTCACGTACGGACGGTTCTAGAAAAACATCAGAACGTCCAGGAGGCCGTGATTCTGATCGATCTGGAGCACAATCCAGTTATCCTTCGGGAACAGACCGGAAAGGGCAAAGGCCAGATCAGAGATCGTTTAAATCCGAAAGTCAGCCAATTAGACCTAGTCAGCTTGATGGACCGAGTAGAGGTAATGGTCATATCCAAGATTCAGGTCACCGACCGGTTGCTAATATTGGACCCCGGAAAGATCGAGTGCCGGGACACCATAACGGTGAGCAAAATTTTGGGCTTCCAGAACATGGATCGGTTGATCGGAAACCAATTCAAGGGAGACCGTCGAGTGATCGACCTATGAATAGACCCCAAGGTGACCGGCCGTCAATGAATAGATCTCAGGGTGACCGATCACTAATGGGTAGACCCCAGGGTGATCGTCCAGGAGGAAGACCAGGTGATCGTAGTGGCGGAAGACCGGGTGATCGAGCAACTGGCAGACCGTTTGGCCAAGGTGCAGCCGGGCCCAAACCGATTGTTACATCATCGCCGATATCAACTAAACCGAATAGCCGAACGATCGACCGCGACAAGGCTAAAGTACTTGGCGATTCATTACCCGGGCGAGGAGCTAAAAAATCATTATCAGCCAAAAAAACAGAGCTGAAAAAAGCATCAGTACGTCCTTTGGTTGGCCGAGACAAATTTGACGTCCACAGCATTATCGAAGATGATCACTTTGATTTAGGGCGGGGCCGTAAAAAAACTGGTCGGCATGGTGGCAAAGGGGCAGCTAAGAATAAGGCATCCCAGTCGATAACTGCACCAAGTTTGCCAAAGTTAGTGACTATTGGCAAGGCGGTGACTGTTCAGGACCTAGCTAGCGCGCTAAATAAGACTTCGGCAGAGATAATCAAGCGATTAATGGCTATGGGGGTAATGGTTACAGCAACTCAGACGATTGACTTTGATACAGCTGCGTTAGTTTGTAGTGAACTAGGCGTCGATGCTAAACCAGAGATTACTCAGGAAGAGGCGTTACTGCAGGATGTTGATGATGACCCAGCTACTCTGGTAGAGAGACCGCCAGTTGTAACAGTCATGGGTCATGTTGACCATGGTAAGACGTCACTATTAGACGCGATCCGGCGGACCAAGGTCACGGAAAATGAGGCTGGAGGTATTACCCAACATATAGGCGCTTATCAAGTAGAAGTAAATGAAAAAAAGATAACTTTTATTGATACGCCCGGTCACGAGGCTTTTACCGCGATGAGAGCCAGAGGGGCTCAGGTAACCGATATAGCTATTTTGGTCGTGGCCGCTGACGATGGAGTAATGCCGCAAACGGTTGAGGCAATAAACCACGCGAAGGCAGCTAATGTCCCAATTATTGTGGCGATTAATAAAATTGATAAACCTACCGCCAACCCAGATCGAATCAAACAGCAGTTAACTGAATATGGGTTACTAGCTGAAGACTGGGGTGGAGATACTATCTGTGTACCGGTATCTGCCCATACTCGGGAAGGTTTGGATACCCTGTTAGAGATGATTTTACTAGTCGCGGAAATGAATGAGTTAAAAGCCAATCCGAATCGAAATGCCAAGGGTACGGTTATTGAAGCTCAGTTAGATAAGGGACGTGGCCCAGTAGCCACAATGCTTGTACAGCATGGCACTTTGCGCGTGGGGGACTCCATCTTAGTGGGGCTGACCTATGGCAAGGTTCGGGCTATGGTAGACCATCGGGGTGAATGGCTGAAAGAAGCAACTCCCTCAACGCCAGTTGAAGTACTCGGTTTAGATGAGGTGCCGATGGCCGGTGATGTTTTCCAAGTAGTTCCAGAGGAAAAGATTGCTCGTCAGATTACTGAAACCAGGCAGGATCAGCGACGAGAAGAGGAAATGCACAAAAAGACCCGGGTTACCCTAGACGATCTTTTTAAACAGATAAAAGAGGGTCAAATAAAAGAATTAAATCTGATTATTAAGGGTGATGTCCAGGGGTCAATTGAGGCCTTACGCCAGTCATTGGAGAAATTGAGTACGGATGAGGTAAGAGTAAACTTGGTGCATACCGGGGTTGGGACCATTACTGAAAGTGATGTTATGTTGGCTTCTGCCTCGAATGCGATCATTATCGGGTTTAACGTTCGGCCAGATCAGAATACCCGCCGGGCTGCTGAACAAGAACAGGTGGATATTCGGCTATACCGGGTAATCTATGAGGCAGTTGATGATATACGGGCCGCGATGAGCGGATTGCTTGATCCAGATTGGAAAGAAGTTATCCTTGGACGAGCCGAGGTTCGGGCTACTTTTAAAGTACCAAAAGTAGGAATAATAGCCGGCAGTTATGTGTTAGAAGGAAAAATTCTTAAAGGTGCTGAAGCAAGGGTAATTCGCAATGGGATAGTAGTTCAAGAAAGCAAAATTGATTCGTTGCGACGTTTCAAGGACGATGTTAAAGAGGTAGCTCAGGGATATGAGTGTGGCATTGGTCTTGAGAATTTTCAGGATCTCAAAGTAGGCGATGCTATTGAAGCTTATATTATGGAGAAAGTGGAACGTTCTCTTTAAGAATCCTCAGACTATGAATAGTACTCTGGGCGTTACACTTGCGTGAATCAGGAGGTGTTGATTTTATGGGATTTCACCGGGCTAATCGGCTGGCTGAAGAAATGAAGAAAGAAGTTTCCCAAATCCTAAGGGAGGAGATCAAGGATCCTCGGGTCGGCTTTGTAAGTGTTACCCGGGTAGATGTATCCTCCGATTTGCGCTATGCCAAAGTATTTATCAGTGTCTTGGGCAGTCAGGAGGAACGACAAGAGGTAGCGCAGGCCTTGAAAAGGGCTAGCGGTTTTATTCGTTCGGAATTGGCTCGCCGGATTAGATTGCGTTTTACTCCAGAATTAACCTTTAAAATTGATGACTCAATTGAACACGGGGTGCGGATTGCTAATATTTTGGATCAAGTGAAGAACGCCGACTTGAAATCAGGGGGGATGCCGGATGGAGAATCATGAGTCTCTAGTTGAGGTTCTCCGTCTTGCTGATCGAATTCTCATTGCGTCTCATGTAAATCCGGATGGTGATAGTATTGGTACCCTGATTGGTTTAGGTCTGGGGTTAGAGTCTCTGGGCAAAGAAGTGATTATGGTAAATAATGACAAAACCCCCTCTATGTATAGTTATTTGGATGGAGCAAGTCGGATACTCCGGCCAGAGCAAGTAGAAGAAGTGCCAGATACAGTTGTGCTGGTTGATTGTACTGATGTGGAACGAGTTGGTCCGGGCTTAGCCGAACGGCTGAAGAAAGCGGCAGTTTTAGTCAATATTGATCATCATTTGAGCAATTCACGTTTTGGTCACTATAACCTAGTAGATGAGGAGGCAGCGGCTACGGCCGAGATTGTTGCTAAACTCTTAGGTCCGTTGAAAATCAAGCTTAATCAATCGATTGCCACTGCCTTATATACCGGGATAGTGATGGACACTGGTAGTTTTCGTTACTCCAACACGACTGCCGCTACCCACCGTTTAGCAGCTTATTTTTTGGAACAGGGAGTAGATCTAGATCAAGTTAGAGATAATTTGTTTGAAACTCGCCCCTTAGCCATGCTTCGCCTAATGGGTGAAGCGCTGCAGACGTTGAAAACTTCACCTGATGGGCAGCTGGCTTGGGTGGAGATTACTCAAGAGATGCTTGACCGTACAGGGGCGCGGGATGAACATTGTGAAGAACTGATTAATTATCCACGCTCTGTGGCCGGTGTAAAAATAGGCATACTTTTTCGAGAGATTTCTCCTGGAAAAGTAAAGGTGGGATTTCGTTCGAAGTGTGGCGTCGACGTTAATAAACTGGCGGGTCAGTTTGGCGGTGGTGGACATAGAAGTGCGGCCGGATGCGTTATTAACGAAAGGATGCCTGAGGTGGTTAATCAGGTAATCTTGGCGGCGGAGGACCTCTTGAAACAAGATTTAAAGCAAGAAACTGTAAAATGAATGTTTTTTTAATGTATTCCTGTAGGATTGTGGTAAAATGATAGGACTGATTAACCTATTAAAACCCCCGGGGCCGACATCGCACGATATGGTAAATTGGCTTCGCCGACTATTGGGAATCCGTCAAATTGGTCATTTGGGAACTCTAGATCCTGGGGCAGCTGGCGTCTTACCGATTTGTGTTGGGCCGGCGACACGATTAGCAGAATATATGGCTGATTGGCCTAAAAAATATCGGGTCGAGGTACTGCTTGGAGTAGAAACAGACAGTCAAGATTTTTTCGGTAAGATAATCAATAATAACTTGAATTGTCTATTGACAGATGATCAAAAAATAAAGGTTCTTGAACAATTAATCGGTCGGCAAGAACAGGTCCCGCCGATGTTCTCAGCGGTTAAACAAGGTGGGAAGAGATTATATAAATTAGCCCGAGAAGGCAAACAAGTGGTTAGAAAACCGCGTTCCGTTATAATTCATGACATTCAGATTCAGCGAATTCAATTAACTCAGTATTGTCCTCGAGTACTATTTGATGTTACCGTATCTAAAGGAACCTATATCCGGACACTTTGTGCCGATTTAGGGGACAAGTTAGGTTGTGGTGGCTGTATGGCTTTTTTGATTCGAACCGCGTGTGGACCTTTTACCATTAAAGAAGCCTTAACCACCATGG